>JBOGIX010000226.1:0-5703 GCA_050744685.1 Vicinamibacterales bacterium
ATGCTGACGACGACGTCGGCGCCTCGTGCGGCGTTGAACGTCCATCGATCGAGGTCGCCGAGATGGATCTGGCCGGCATGGTTCGCGCCATTGCTCATCGCTCCGCCTTCGTCGCCGCCGGGCACGACGAAGCTCCCCGGGATCGTCGCGAGCGTGATCCGATACTCGCCAATCGCGTCGTTTGCGGTGTCGGCCGTACCTACGACGACGCTGTACGTCCCGGTCAGGGGCGCGGCCGCAGAGAGGTAGGCGACCCAGTTCCCCCAGTTGGAGGCGATGAGCGCGCCGTTCGATCCATACAGCCTGATCCACGGCCAGAAGCCAGGATCCACTTCCGTGTCGAGCACTTCCCCGATGCTCAGGAGAATCGCGTCGCCGCGCGAGGCGTTGAACGTCCACCGGTCGAGGTCGCCGAGATGAATCTCGCCGGTGTGATTCGCGCCATTGGTCATCGCGCCGCCCTGATCGCCGTCAGGAACCACGAACGTGCCAGGGATATGCGCGAGCGTCACTCGATACCCGCCAGTGGCGTCGTTCGCCGTATCGGCGGTGCCGACGACGACCGTGTACGTGCCCGAGAGCGGAGCGCTTGCAGACAAGTACGCGACCCAGTTTCCCCAGTTGGAGGAGATCAGCGCTCCGTTGGGGCCGTAGAGCCGAATCCAGGGCCAGAAACCTGGATCGACTTCCGCTTCGAGCACCTCCCCGATGCTCAGCAGGATCGCGTCATGCTGCGCGGCCGTGAACGTCCACTGGTCCAGATCCCCGAGGTGAATCAGGCCGTCGTGGTTCGCGCCGTTGGTCATCGGCCCGCCCTCGTCGTCTGACGGGACGATCACGGTGCCGGGGATCTTCGCGAGCGTCAGCAGATAGCTGCCCATCGCGTCGTTGCCGGTGTCGGCGCTCGACACCCTGACGATGTAAGTGCCGGTACGCGGCGCGGTGACGTGCATGTAGGCGGCCAGCGCCCCCCAATTCGACGCCAGCTGCGCACCATTCGGGCCGATCAGCCGGATCCACGGCCAGAATCCCGTATCCACGGTTCCGGGCACTTCGCCGATGCTGAGCACGATCGCGTTCCCCTGCGCGGCGCTGAAGGCCCAGTGATCGACCTCGCCGGGGATGGAGATCGACCCCGAGTGATTGCCGCCGTTGGTCAGCGGAGACTGCGCGTATGCGGCCGTATGGGCGCCGAGCGCGAGCATGATTGCGAGCAGCCCATGGCGAAAGGCCACGGGGGCACGTAGGGCGGCGCGACACGACGCCGGTCGGGCGCGGCGATCGACGCGGTCGCCGTTCTCGAGCTCAACAGGCATCGCCGCGGCGTTGCGCGTGACGAGGTGCGGTGCTAGCATCCGGTTCTCCTGAGAAAAGAGCGCCGGTGAAGCGAGCCACCGGCCCTCATTAGACAATTCGTCATCGGATCGCGAGAACGGACAGCACGGCAGATTTTTGCCGGTCACGCGAGGTGTCCATGGGCGGCGATGCGGACGACGTTGCCGACGAGCTCTTTCGTACGGCGTACGACGAGCTGCGGCGGCTCGCGCACAGCCTGCGGCGCAGGCACGACGCCCCGACGCTGAACGCGACGGCCCTCGTGCACGAGGCGTACATCAGGCTGCTCGGCGCCAAGCGGTTTCGCGCACAGTCAGCCGAGCACCTCAAATACACGCTCGTACGGGCGATGAAGTACGTGCTGCTCGACGCCGCGCGCCAGAAGGCCTCGGCCCGCGGCGGCGGCAATGCCGCCGCCCGGCGCGTAACGCTCGAGGATCGGGACGCGCAGGGGGCGTTCATCGATCCGCACGAGGTCCTTGCCGTCGGCTCCGCGCTCGACGCGCTCGCGCGGCAGAACGAGCTGCAGGCACGAGCCTTCGAGCTGCAGTTCTTCGGCGGGCTGGAGATCGCTGAGATCTCGCGGCTGATGGGGCTCTCCGAGAAGAAGGTGCAGCGGCTCCTTCGCGTCGCGCGCGCTACGCTCGCCGTCCTGGTCGGAAAACAGCAAGCGGTACAGAGGGACGTCGAGTGAACCCGGAACGGGATCATCGAGTCGAAGAGATCTTCGAGCGCGTCGTCGAAGCGCCGCCCACCGAACGACGCCGCCGGCTCGTGGAGTTGTGTGCGGGAGACGACACCCTCGCGTCAGCGGTGTGGCCGCTCGTGGAGGCCGATGCCGCGGACCACCCGCTCCTCAGCCTCGGAGGGGCCGAGCTCGCGGCCGCCCTGCTCGACTCCGGCCGTGGCGCAGCATTTCCGCGCAGGTTCGGACGATACGTGATCCGCGAGCATGTCGCCGAAGGCGGCGTGGGCTCGGTGTACCTCGCCGATCGCGACGATCTCGGCGACAGGGTGGCCGTGAAGTTCCTCCACGACTCCTGGACGTCGCCGGCGCGGCGCGAGCGGTTCGCGAGCGAGCAGCGAACGCTCGCGGGCCTGAATCACGGACACATCGCGCGACTCTACGACGCCGGGGTAACCGATGGGACACCGTGGTTCGCAATGGAGTACGTCGAAGGCCCTGCGATCACCGGCTATTGCGCGCGGAAGGGCCTGGATCTTCGCGGGCGGCTGCAACTATTCCGGACCGTGTGCGAAGCGGTCAGCTACGCGCATCGCAACCTGATCGTTCACCTCGATCTCAAGCCTGCGAACATCCTGGTGAACGGCGATGGCGAGGTAAAGCTCGTTGACTTCGGGATCGCGCGGCACCTCACGGAGGCCGGCGGTTCGGCGGAGAAGACGGCCACCGGCCAGCGGCTGCTCTCGATCAACTACGCCGCCCCGGAACAGATTCGGGGCGAGGCGCTCGGCGTGCAGACCGACGTGTTCGCGCTCGGCGTCGTGCTCTACGAGCTGCTCGCGGGGAGGCCGCCCGCCGATCTCAGCAGCGCCAACGCCAGCGAGCTCACCAGGTGGCTGCACGAGGAACCCGCCCGTCCGTCGATCGCGGCGCACGCCCCGGACCGGCCGGCTGTGCATGCGTCAGGAGCCGAATGGCGCGAGCTGGACGTCATCTGCCTGACCGCCCTGCGCCGCGAGCGGGCCGCACGCTATGCGACTGTCGATCACCTCCTTCGGGATGTCGATCATTTCCTCGCCGACGAGCCCCTCGAAGCGCGTACGGGCACGCTTCGCTACTACACGATGCGCAAGTTCGTCAGCCGCCGGCGACACGCACTGGCGACCGCGGCCGCCGCGCTGATCGTCCTGGCGTCGACGAGCGTCTTCTTCACGGTGCGGCTGGTCGACGCGCGCGATCGGGCCGTCGCATCCGAAGTCCGCATGGAGCGTGTGCATCGACTGATGTTGAATCTCTTCGAGGGTGATGACAGCGCCGCAGGGCCCGCGGGCGAGCTGCGCGTCGCCAGCCTGCTCGATCGCGGCGTCCGCGAAGCCAACGCGCTCGACACCGAACCTGACATGCAGGCGGAGCTCCGGCGCACGCTCGGTGGTCTGTATCACAAGCTGGGTCACCTCGATCCCGCCGAGCCGCTGCTCCGGTCATCGCTGGCCGGGCTGCAGGCGGCGCTCGGCCAGGACCATCCGCAAACCGTCAAGGCACGCCTTGCGCTCGCGCTGCTGCGTATCGATCAAGCGGAACCGGACGAAGCGAGAAGGCTCGTGGACGGTGCCGTCCGGGCCTCGCGGCGGCGCCCGAGAGTCGACCGGATCGAGCTGGCCACGGCAAATGCCGTGCTGGGAAAGGCGCTGCTGACCGAAGGCGATTATGCCGCCGCTGTCCCGCTGCTCGAGGGCTCCGTCAACGTCCTGTCGGCCGGGCCACCGAGTGTCGAGCTCTCCGAAGCGCTCGGCGATCTGGCCAACGCCCAGTACTATCTGGGACAGATCGACGCATCGCAGCGCACCAACCTGCGATCCCTCACGCTCGATCGGCAGATGTTCGGCGATCGCCATCCACATGTCGCCGTCGACTTATACAACCTGGGGAACATCCGCCTCGACTGGGGCGATTACGGCGGCGGAGAGGAATTGTTTCGCCAGGCGCTCCAGATCAACGAGGCATGGTACGGTCCGGATCACCCGAAGACCGCCAGCACTGTCCTCATGACGGGACGGTCACTGGCGTATCTCGGCCGCCTGGACGAGGCCGCGACTCTGTACGACCGCGCCGCAGACGTGATGCGGGCGACCTACGGCGAGCAACATCCGCGGTTCGCCAGCGTGCTCAGCCTGCGCGGGGATCTTGCGAGAGAGGAAGGCGATCTCGATGGTGCGGAGCGGTTGTTCCGGCGCGCGGCGCAGACCTTCAAGGACACCGCCGGCGAGCGCCATGAGTTCTATCTGCACCAGTTGTCGAATCTCGGATCGGTAGCGCTCGCACGAAGGGAATGGATCAGGGCCGAGCAGCTTCTCGCCTCCGCGGTGAAGGTCCTTCGGGAGGTCGTTCCAGATCAGCGCTACACCGCGATAGCCCAAATCCGGTTGGGCGCCGCGCTCGCCGGAGCCAACCGTCACGCCGAGGCCGAGCACCCGCTCGTGGAAGGGTATCAGAGCCTGCGCCGGCTGACGCGGCACGAGTCCGCGGAGATTCGCTCCGCCCGCGAGACGCTGCTCGCTGTCTACGATGCGCTGAAGATGCCGGACAAAGCGGCCGCGCTCAGGCGCGTGCCGTGATGCCGTCCGGCCCGGACGTTGCGCGACAGGCCTCGCGGTCTTCGCCGCGTGCGCCGCCTCAGTTGCGGCGGACGATCGCCAGCCAGTCCTCGGACTTCTCGCCGGGGGGCATGCCGAGAGTAACCGTGCGTCCGCCCGCGACCGAGGCGACCGTCCCGCGCTTCGGCGAGCCGCCGTTGCGGGGATCGAACCAGCTGACGCTGAACTGCCCGGCCACACCCGCGAGGTTGAGATCCGCCGACCCCCCGGTCGGGAAGTACACCAGGTACAGCTCTCCTGGCTTGGCCAGACAATATCGGCTGTTGTCGTTCGTGGAGTTGCCGACGAGCAGGTTGGCGTTGCTCATCTCCCAGAACGGGATGCGCTGCGTTCGGAAGAAGTCGAGCGCAATGCCCGCATAGTCCCAGGTCTTCTCGCGGCTCCGGAAATTCTCGGCGACGAGGTCGTTGTCGGGCAGGCTGTAGCCGAAATAGTATTCGACGCCCGCGCCGCCGGCCATCAGGTTGCCCCAGAGTGTGTACTTGCGCAGGTCGTGCAGCGTCTGAATCGGGTTCCCCTGTGCATTGCGGCCGTTGAATCCCTGATATCCCGGATCGGGCGGTGCGCCGGTGGTGGCCGGGCCCTGCTCGTCGTTCGCGACCACCCAGGGCACGCCGGCGCCGGCGGAAGCGCTGACCCAGCGGGCGGTCAACTGGTGCACGGTGTCCCAGGCGTTCTGCAACGATGCGCCGCGGATGGCGTGGGCCTGGCCGAGCAGCTGCGAATAGACCTGTTCCTGCTGTGTGGGGAACGTATGGACCACGACGAGATGATCGTAGGGATCGAGGTCGATGATCGCCTGCGCCATCGCCCGCTGCTGCGCCGCGGTCTGCGTGTTCTCTTCACCCATGTTCCAGTTGAGCGCGAGCGCGTAGCCGAAGCGCGCGACGAGCTCGCGGAGATAAAGGCGCCGTTCCGGTCCGGTGTTGCCGCAGTCGAGCGAGGTCGGGACAGCGCAAGGCTCGTCCAGGACGCCACTGCCCCGGCCGCCGCCGCGCCGGCCTTCACCCGGGACGGCCGGCGCAGCGC
>JBOGIX010000227.1:0-2411 GCA_050744685.1 Vicinamibacterales bacterium
CGCATATCCGGCTCGAGATCTCCGCGAGCGGCGGCCCCGAGAGCTGGACGGAATCCTCACACGCCTACTTCCGGCGCGATGCGGCTGGCTGGACGCTGGTCGGCTTCGAGCGTGTGCCGGGCGGCAATCCGCCGGGGAGCAAGGGCGCCAGCCGCCTGACGAACTAGATCCGAGGGGCTTCGCCCCTCGGACTCCCCTACGCCGTCGCTCCCGCCTTCGCCAAGGCTACGGCGGGCAAGCGCGTCGTTGGCCGTTTCGCTCCGCTCCGGCTTGTCCGCCGTAGCTTCAGCGAAGGCGGATGGGGCGCGCCCGCGGCGCGCCTAGTCCGTTATGCGGCCTGCAGACCGAGTACAAAGTTCTCGTTGCGAGCCGCACAACGGACTCATAGCGCGCGCGCCCGTTTGTGCTCGAGCGCGTCGCACCGCTCCTCGGCCAGCGCCAGGAATTCGTCCTTGCCGATCTGGAGATGATGCGCGTGCATCACGGCGCCATCGATCGCTTCGGCGAGCAGTCGGCGACGCACCTCTTTTCTGAAGGGGGAGCTCGGGGCGCGGACGAAACAGCCCTTGCCGGCGATCGTCTCGATCACCCCCTGGCGTTCGAGCTCGGCATAGGCTTTGGCCACCGTGTTGCGGTTGACGCGCAGCTGCTCGGCGAGCGGCCGGATCCCGGGCAGGGCACCGCCGGCGCGGACGCTGCCCGACGCCGCAGCGACCTTCACCTGGTCGACGAGCTGCTGGTAGACGGCCTTGCCGGACTTGAAATCGAGCTGGAAGAGCATGTAACTGTCATATGACAGTATGACAGTGTGGCGGGATCTGTCAAATGTCAGTTTCCAGTTGCCGGTTTCCAGTTGGCAGGATTGCTTGCTGGTGACCAGTTGCCGGTTACCGGTTACCAGTTGAGACTGGAAACTGGCAGCCGGGGAACAAGACTGGAAACTGGCGACTGGAAACTGGCAACTGGAAACTACCGCGCCGCCGTCGATGTCGCAGCGGCGGCGTCTCCGAAATAGCGCTCCGCGAAGGTGATGAACGTCGGCCAGGTCGGGGCCGGCGTGTGGCCGGCGGTGTGCTGGCGGAAGCCGAGATCGCCGTCGATGATCGCGGTGTCGATCGGCGGGAACTCGGTGGTGCCGAGATCCTTCCGGCCGAGCAGCCTGTAGACAGGGCCGGCGCCGACGGCGGCGAGGAAGCTGCCCCTGGCGTCGACCCACGCGTCATTGACCGGCACGGTGCCGTCCGGGTTCACCGGACCGGGGTTGTTGCCGGCGCTCAGGAACACCGGCCGCGGCGCGCAGAGCGCGATCAGCTCGTGCGAGTCCACGGGCATCTGGTCCCAGCGGCCGGTGTATTTCAGATAATTGCCGGCCATCCAGTGATAGAACGTGTTCGCGACGTTCTCGATCGTCTCGCCGTACTTGCGGCGATGCAGCTTCGCGCCGCCCTGGCCGGACGAGCTGATGTAGCCGATCGCAAAGCGCTCGTCGAAGGCCTGCGCCACGAGCGCGGCCTTGCCGTAGCGTGAATGTCCCGTGACCCCGACGCGCTTCGCGTCGATGGTCTTGTCGGTCTCGAAATAATCCAGCAGACGGCTTGCGCCCCAGCCCCAGGCGGAGAGCGCTCCCCAGTCGTCCAGCTTGCGCGGCTGCCCTTTGTTGACGAGGCCGATGATGCCGGCGGTGAGGCCCGCGCCGCAGTCGCCCTGGATGCTCGCCGGGTTCATCATGGCGTAGCCCCAGCCCTTGGCGAGCAGCTGCTCTTGCCATGTTGGCCCCGCGGGAGCGCCGGGACCACCAGGACCGCCGCGACCCGGACCAGCGCCTCGTCCGGCGCCGCCGCCACGCGCACCGAAGCCTCCCGGCGGAACACACGGATTGACCGCCGCCGGGACGCCTTCCGGTAACGGGAACGCGCCGCCGCCGAACTGAATGATCACGGGCACCGGCCGCTTCGCATCCGCCGGTGTCGTCAGCGTTGCCTGGATGTTGACGACGAGCGCGGGATACGAGGAATTGTCCACGCGCCCGAGCAGCTGCCTGGTGAGGGTGCCGTATTCGCCCGTCTTGCCGGTCTCGGTATTCACGACCTGCCAGCTGACCCTGGGTGCGTTCTTCGGCGTGCGGCCGTAGATTTCACGCCGGAAGTCTTCCAGGATCTCGGCGCGCCGCCTGCGCCATGCCGACGCGTTCGCGACCTTCTGCCCGTTCCTGAACGTCAGGGGATCGGGCAGCTTCGGATAGGGGTTGGCCGTGGCTTCGTCGTAGGTCGCCGGGCTCGAGCTCACGGCGCCAGGCGGGATGGCCGAGATCTTCAACTCGTCCATGATCCGCTGCCGTTCGCGCTGATTGGCCACTTGCACCGGATTCGGCGCCGCCGGCGCGGCTTGCGCTGCCGGGGTCTGCGCGGGTG
>JBOGIX010000228.1:0-6502 GCA_050744685.1 Vicinamibacterales bacterium
TCGAGCGTGATCACGAAATCGGGCACGAACCGCTACGCCGGCTCGGTGAACTACTTCTTCCAGAACAACAACCTGGTGGCGGAGAACGAGAACTCTCCTGAGGAGGACTTCTCCGACTTCGACGCCGCCGGCACGATCGGCGGACCGATCGTCCAGGATCGCGCGTGGTTCTTCGGCAGCTATCGCCGCGTCGGCCGCGAGAACGACGTGACGTCGCTGGATACGCAGCAGCTGCTGCGCACGGTGAAGAACGAGCAGGACCAGGGCTACGCGAAGGGCACCTGGGCTCCCACCTCGAGCGATACGCTCAGCTTCACGTTCCTGAACGACCCGACCGACATCAGCGGCCGCCGCGATCGCACGCTGACCAACGCGCGGGACCGCGCCCGGATCCAGGGCGGCAACAACTACTCGGGCAACTACTCGCGGCTGCAGGGCAACGTGCTCTTCGAGGGTGCGGTCAACTGGCACGAAGGCGAAGTGACGGATCTCTCGGCCATTCGCCAGACGTCTAACACGGTCATCTATCGCACGACCGACGTGCGGACGCTCTTTGACGAGCAGCTCGGCGGCTTCGGTCAGGATCTCGTCGACCAGCGCGACACCAAGGGCGTGCGCGGCGTGGCGACATGGAACGCCGGGCGCCACAGCGTCAAGGGTGGCCTCGAGTGGTCGCGGAACAACAACTTCCGCAACAGCACGTTCATCGGCGACGAAGTCCACTGGTCGCTGCAGCCCGGGCTCGCCGGCTTCACCGGTGCGCAGATCGCGGCTGGCGGGCTCTCGAACCGCCGCTTCAACCCGACCACGGCAAGCGACTTCAACGGGTTCATCAACACCGTGAATGGCCTGCCGAACCGCGCACAGTTCTACTCGCTGTACGACGTCGACGGCAACGGCACGATCACGTCGGCCGAGCTCGCCTCGCGCCTGACGTTCAGCACGCCGAACCCGCTCAGCGGGATCATGTATGCGCGCAATCTCGAGACCGCGGAGGGTCCGCAGGACACGCGCTCCGATGGCCTCAGCTTCTTTGCGCAGGACCAGGTCTCGTTCGGCCGGTTCACCGCCAACGTCGGCCTCCGCGCGGAGCAGTGGAAGCACTTCGCCACGACGGGCGAGGACATCTTCACGTTCGATTGGGAGTTCGCGCCGCGCCTGAGCCTCACCTACGACCTGCTCGGCGACGGCCGGCAGAAGGTGGCGGCGTTCTACGGCCGCTACTACGACCCGATCCGCAACAACATGACGAACTTCGCGGGCACGCTGACCGGACAAATCGTCGAGGAGCAGGTCTTCGCGAACAATCAGTGGGTGACTTACCGGACCCGCGGCGGCCCGGTGCAGCAGGACGCGTTCTTCGCGCCCACGACGCAGACGCCGTACACCGACGACGTGACGCTGCAGTACCAAGTGGATCTCGGCCGTCAAATGAGCTTCGAGACGGTCTACACCAACCGCAAGACGCGTGACGTGCTCGAAGACTACGACCTGTCGCTCTACGCGCTCGACCGCGCAGGGGTGCCGTCCTCGTATCCGGGCGACATCAACGCGCCGGGCTCGTTCTGGCTGGGTCTCGACTACTTCGGCTACGACGCGAACCCCGGCTCGAACTTCGTGATTGCGACGCTCGAAGGGGGCAAGCGCGACTACCAGGGTGTGGACGTGATTTTCCGGAAGCGCTACAGCAACAACTGGCAGGCGCTGCTGTCGTATACCTACAACAACGCCGAGGGGAACACGAACTCCGACTCGAACGCGGACTTCCAGGGCGACGTCCTCTGGCTCGACCCGCGTGCGCCGTTCGCCTACTCCACGCAGCCCGGCAACATCCCGCACATCTTCAAGGCGGCGGGCTCCTACGACACGAAGTTCGGCGTGCAGCTGGGCGCCGCCTACCGCTGGAACGCCGGGTCCTATGCCAGCAGGACGTTCCTCGACTTCGGCCGCAACCTGCCGATCCAGGTGGACGAGGCGTACGAGGTCAACGGTGCGACGGAGCACTGGATCGCTCCGGACGCGATCGGCTCGCTACAGAACCCGTCGTGGGGTCAGCTCGACGTCCGCGTCGAGTACAGCAAGCGGTTCGTCGATCGCCTCGGCGCCGAGTTCTTCGTCGACATCTTCAACCTGACGAACAACCAGACCGCCATCCGCAACCAGGACCTGGTGGCGGGCAGCGGCGGCACGGCATTCGGCGAGGGCCTCCGCTTCAACGACCCGCGCCGGTTCTTCCTCGGGGCGCGTCTGAGCTTCTAACCCGCTCGGACGATCACCGGGTTTGCTTTGGGGCGGCCTCATGGGGCCGCCTCTCTTTTTGGCTTCCAGCTCCGGCTTCCGGCTTCCAGCTTTAGTGCGGCGGCTCGCTCAACTTCCAATTCCCAACTTCCAACTACCAAGAACGCAGTCGTTCGAGACAAGCGGTGGAAGGCGTGCGAACCAGCTTGTTCGCCGCAGCGTCGGCCGCGCTCTCGCGCAGGACTTCGCTTTGGGAGTTGCCCGGCACCGCGTGCCGAAACAAGCCAGCGGCACGCTCTGGCGAGGCCTCGCCGAAGCGCGCGTTGTCCTTCCGGCGCGCGAAGCGTGAAGCGGGAAGCTGGAAGCGGGAAGCGGGAAGCTGGAAGCTATTCGTCGTCCGCGACGACGCCGTCGACGGCGGGCGGAGAAGGCCTGACGAACTTCGTCGCGGCGACGAAGTCGGCGATCGAGTCGCGCGCGTGTTCCGTCAGCGAGACGAACTCCACGCCGGTGCGATAGAGAGCGGTGACGTCGGTGAGCTCGCCGATGTGGCAGTGCGCGACGCGCCCCTTGACGATGATGGAACGGTCGCCGAGCGAGAGCCGGAAGTCGTGCAGCGAATCGAGCTGCAGGGCGAAGGCGGTCTCGATCTGCGCGCCACCGATGCTGATGTCGAGGATGGTCATCGGCTGGAAGACCATGACCTCTCCCTTGACCTGTCCTTCGAGCGGGAGGCGCTCGCGGTCCCGCTTCTCGCCCGCCATATCCGCCTTCTTATCGGGGCGACGAGGGCGCTCCTGCAGCGGGACGGCGCTGTCGGCGTGGCTGCCCGCGGCGACGCGCAGCTCGCTCGGCAGCGCCTGCATCATTGGCGCGTACTTAATGGCTGAGTTGTGCGACGATCTGCGCACCCAACCGAAGAACATGCTGACGAATTAAGCAAACGGCGCGCCGGGGTTGGTGTGCGACCGCGGCCGGAGATATGGTTCAGCGGGCCTTGACGTATTCGAGGTAATCGCCTGACGGGATCCGCAGAGCCTGGCCCAGCGGAGCGTTGTAGAAATAGACCCACGCGCGCGCCATGGCGCCGTCAATCAGCGTGACATCGGCTTCTCCGCGCAGGTACAGGCTCCTGTCGGGGTGCTCCGGCGTGTAGCCCTCGATCTCGTCGAGTGCGGCGAGAACGGTTTCCGCATCCAACATCTCGTAGATCTCACCCCAGACACGGCCGTCCGGCGCCGGCACAGCTGCGGGATAGATGCCGAGGTCGAAGAGAGCGGCCTGAATGGATCCGCGACCGATGTATGTAAGTTTGTTGTCGATGCCGGCGCGACGCCGCCGATCGAATCCCGCCATCAGCGTGCCGTAGAAGAAGACCAGGTGTGTCACGGTCGGAGGGAGAGATTACACCGCGCGCGCACAGAAATGAAAGGCCGGCGCGAAGCCGGCCTTTCGATGGCGATCCGGGCGGCGGCGCGCGGATCCTGCTGCTGACGGCTACTGCTGCTGTTCGAGCGCGACGTCGTGCTTCGGTATCACCATGTGCAGGAGCTCGGCGGGGACGGTGAACGAGATCTGCACGGTCTTGCCGGTGCCCGTCATCTGCATCGAGCTGAGCGCCGCAGCGGCGCGCGGATCGTTGCGGCCCATCATCTCGCCGAACGCCAGCGCGCCGTTGACCTGACGCCGCAGCAGCTCGGCGGCCTGGTCGTCGGTGGCCTCGACCCGGACCATTCCTGACACGCCACCGTTGATGTGGCCAGCGGCGGCGAACCACTTGACCGGGGGAATCTGGCGCGCAATCTGTTCCGGAAGCTTGGCCTGTGAAGTGAGGACGTCGAACCGGCCGACGGACCAGGCGTTGTTGCCCTGTTCGATCTGGCTGACGAGCGTCATGATCTCGTCGTTGCTGGTGACGCTGGTGGCGCTCAGCTGCGCGTCGATCGCGCGCTTGACGGTGGCGGTGTCGCCGATGGCGACGAGGCCGGGCTCGAGAAATGCGAGCGTGCCGCTGTTGCCGTCGTGCCCGAGATCGGCCTTCGACACGAGCCGCTTGTCGCGATAGGTCTCGACCGCGCCGCCGTGCTCGAGCGCCAGGCTCTCGAGCAGCGTCGGATTGAAGTTGCCGCGCGCGACGAGCAGCGCGCTCTTGGTGCCCGGCGTGACCGCGGCGACGACGTACTGGATGTCGCGCTCGATGTCGATGCCGGTCTCCCGCTGGAATTCTTCCTGCCCCTGTTCGTGCGCCGGCATCGCAGCCTTGATCTGCTGCCGGAGCTCCGAATTCATGATGGCGCCCACATCGGCATAGGCGATGACGGCGGCGTCTGCGGGGATGAACTTGAGCTCGGTCGGCCCGGTCGAGGCTGAGACCGGCTGGAAGCCGCCGCCGTAGTAGGCGACGAGCCCGGTGCAGAGCCCTGCAGCGAGAATGGCCGCTGAACCGGTCATGAAGTAGCGCGTGCTCCTGGTCATAGGCGTGGCCCTCAGAGGGATTATACAGACCGGGCTGGTAAAAAGTTCCCGGAGACTCGGACCGAGCTCGTCAAATGCCAGGAATGCCAAGAATGTGGGGGCACTCCCCGGGATAGGCCGATGATGGCGCAATAGGGCAACGTGGCGCGAATCCCCCGCCCATTCTTGGCATTCTTGCCATTCCTGGGCATCTTGGCATTTTCGCAGTGCGCTATTGATCCAGCACGTATTCGCGCCGCTCGACGATCCAGGCGCCCAGGGCCAGGAATACGGCCCAGATGACGAAAAGCGACACCAGGCTGCCGGCCAGCGTCGGGCTCTCCCGGAAGATGCCCTGAATCAGGCTGATCACCCCGTCGTTCGGCATGGCGTGCGGCACGAGGCCCTGGAGGTAATAGGCCACGGTGAACCGCTTCATGTAGCCCGGAAACACCAGCGTTGCCTGCTCCCAGCCGAAGATGAAGATCAGCCCGACGAGCAGCGGGCGCTTGAACTTCGCGCCGATGAAGGCAAAGAGGGCGCCGTAGGCCGCCAGTCCGAGCGCCAGCAGCGAGAGGTCCTTTACGAGGTCGATGAACGACCCGCCGAGCGAGCCCCGCATCGGCACCACGAGCAGGTACACCAGGACCACCGACGGCAGGACCACGAAGACCGTGCAGGCGAGATACGCGAGGTACTTTCCGAAGAGCACGGCGCCGCGCTTGATCGGCCGCACGAACAGGTACGTGATGGTCTTGTCCTCGACCTCGTCGGCCATGAGCGAGGTGCCGTAGAACACGCCGAGCACCGGCACGGTGAAGCGCAGGTAGAACACCCAGATCATCAAGCCGAAGATCGCCGGGCCGGTCATCCGCACCGTCGTGCCCGACTCACCCATCTCGCCGCTCTCGAAGAGGGGCAGGCCGAGCGTGACGAGCACCCGCAGGATCAACGGATCACCACCGGCGCGCCGACCACGAGGATCATGAAAATCGTGCGGCGCGACCAGAGCATCTCGCTGAGCGACAGATCGAACACGCGCAGCGCGGAGGCGAAATACCCGGGGGCGGGCGGAAGCGGTGTGTTCGTCATGAGCATTCGCGGGTCGCTCGTGTCAACTCCCAACTTCCAACGTCCAACTTCCAAGGCGCGAGGATCGAACCAGCCGGGTGAAAGGCGAGCCGGCCAGCCTGACACATCGACTTTCACCCCGCTCTCTCGAGCGACGCGCCTTGGGAGTTGGGAGTTGGCGGTTGGGAGTTGACACGATCCGTTTGGGAGTTGACACGATCATTTCACCAGATACTGAAACACCGCCGCGAGGTTGTCGTCGGGCGACGTGACCTCGTCGATCGGGCCGAACTCGCCGCTCGCGGCCATGTCCGTCAGGCGCGCGTAAAACGCATCCGGCTTGCCGGTTTCGACGACGACGGCCCCTTCCTCGAACTTCAGGCTGCGAACGTCGACGTTGGCGAGGAACTCGCGGGCGAGGCCGCGTGGGTCTGCCGCGCGCACGTACACCGTGTGCGGGTGCTCGTCGATGAGATCACGGATGTGGTGCACGTCCCCTTCGGCCAGGATCCGGCCGTTGTTGATCAGGAGGATGTTGGCGGTCATCGACTCGATCTCGTGCAGGATGTGGCTCGAGACGATGATGCTCTTGCCCCCGCGCGCCCATTCACGAATCAGCCGGATGGTGCGGCGGCGCGCCAGCGGATCCATGCCGGACAGCGGCTCGTCAAGGATGAGCAGCGCGGGATCGTGCACGATCGCCTGCGCCAGCTTCACGCGCTGCCGCATGCCTTTGCTG
>JBOGIX010000229.1:0-3991 GCA_050744685.1 Vicinamibacterales bacterium
CATTCATGGCATTCCTGGCATTCATGGCATTCATGGCATTGCGATGAAAGTACTGATAACGGGCGGTGCGGGCTTTCTCGGCCGGCGGCTTGCCGAACGGCTGCTCCAGCGCGGGGCGCTGACCGGACCGCGCGGCGAGGAACCAATTGACCGGATCATGCTGCTCGACGTTGTCGAAGGCGCCAGGCTCGACGACCCTCGAGTCGAGCAGATCGCCGGGGACATCGCGGATCGGTCGCTGCTCGAATCGGTGATCGACGCGCGCACGGCCTCGATCTTTCACCTGGCCGCCATCGTGAGCGGCATGGCGGAAACGGATTTCGACATCGGCATGCGTGTCAACCTCGACGCCACGCGCACGCTGCTCGACGTGTGCCGCGGGCGCGGTCACCGGCCGCGGTTCGTGTTCACGAGCTCGGTGGCGGTGTTCGGCGGCAGCCTGCCGAATCCGGTGCCCGAATCCATCACGCTCAATCCGCAGACCTCCTACGGCACGCAGAAGGCGATCGCCGAGCTCCTCGTCAACGACTACTCGCGCCGCGGGTTCGTCGACGGGCGATCGCTGCGGCTGCCGACGATCAGCGTGCGGCCCGGCAAGCCCAACGCCGCGGCGTCATCGTTTGCCAGCGGCATCATTCGCGAGCCGCTCAACGGCGTCGAGGCGATCTGCCCGGTCGGCCGCGACGCGCGCATGTGGCTGCTGTCGCCGCGCACCGTCATCGAATCGCTGATCGCCGGACACGAACTGCCGGCCGAGGCGTTCGGCTCCGATCGCGCGGTGAGCCTTCCCGGCATTTCCGTGACGGTCGGAGAGATGGTGGATGCCCTCGAGCGCGTCGCCGGGCGCGAGATCGCCGGCCGAATCCGCTGGGAACACGACCCGCGGATCCACAAGATGGTCATGGGCTGGCCCGGGGCCATCGACACACCGCGCGCCCGAGCGCTCGGGTTCGCGTCCGACGAGAGCTTCGAGGCCATGATCCGGCAGTACATCGAAGAGAACGCCCCGGTCGTAAAGACGCCACCCACCTGATCCGATCATCGCCCGGCAGGTTTTTCCGCTCGCGAGCCACCCTCGCGCCGACCGCATCGTCTGACATCAGGCACACGGCTGACCGGGTTTTCGCGCTTCTCCTGACCATTCGATCGAGCGTCGCGGCGTTGTCGTCGAAACAGTGCCGCAAGATGGACCTCTTGCCGCAAGATGGCCCCTTGGCTACAAGATAGGCTTTCCTGGCGGCAAATTGGGCCGCCCGCGCCGCAAGATGGCCCTCTGGCCGCGATGGGCCGCCCGCGCCGCAAGATGGCCCCCTGGCCGCAAATGGGCCGCCCGCGAGGACAAAAAATGCTGAAAGACATTCGCCACGCCGTTCGGATGCTGCTCAACGCCAGAGGGTGGACGTCCATCGTCGTGCTGTCGCTCGCGCTCGGGATCGGCGCCAACGCCGCGCTCTTCAGCGCGATCAACGCCCTGCTGCTCAACCAGTTGCCGGTGAAGGATCCGGATACTCTCGTACGTCTCCGGTTTGCCGGCCAGAACGATATGGCCACCAGCTCGAGCGACTACGGCTTCTCGACACCGGGCGAAGACGGGCAGAACGTCCGCGCCACCTTCTCATTTCCGATGTTCCAGCAGTTCCTCGCCGACAACAGGACGATGGACGACATGGCGGCGTTCGCGCCGTTCAGCCGGGTAAATCTGGTCGTGGACGGGCATGCCGAGATCGTCGGCGCATTCATCTCCACGGGTAACTACTACCGCATGCTCGGCGTGCGGGCGCGGATCGGACGCACGATCGTGCCGGAGGACGACACGCCCTCGGCGCCCCCCGTGGCGGTCATCAGCTCGCGGTTCTGGCACTCGCGGTTCGGCACGGATCCGGCGGTCGTCGGCAAGACGGTCCAGGTGAACAACGTGCCCGTCACCATCATCGGCGTGATCGAGCCGGATTTCCAGGGCGTGCAGCGGACCGTCGGCGAACCGCCGGACATCTCGCTTGCGCTCGCGCACGAACCGCTGCTCAATCCCTTCCCGCCAGCCTCCGGGGGATCACGGCTGAATCAGCCGACCTTCTGGTGGCTGCAGGTGATGGGGCGGCTCAAGCCGGGGACGACCGCGGCGCAGGTGCAGGGCAATCTCGAGGGCGTCTTCCAGAGCACCGCGCGAGCCGGCATGGACTCGCATCTCGCCTCGCTCGAGGAGAAGGAGCGTTCCACGGCCGTCAATCGCAACCGGAGCCAGGTGCCCCGACTGCGGGTGGACTCGGGTGCGCGCGGCATCTACGACGTCCATACGAACGACATCCGGCAGATCACGATCCTCAGCATTGTCGTCGCGCTGGTGCTGCTCATCGTGTGCGCAAACGTGGCCAACCTCCTGCTGGCCCGCGCGTCGGGTCGCCGGAAGGAGCTCTCGGTGCGCCTGTCGCTCGGAGCGACGCGCGGCCGGCTGATCCGGCAACTGCTGACAGAGAGCCTGCTCCTCGCGGCGGCCGGCGGGGCGCTGGGGATCGTCGTGGGCTACTGGGGGAAGCAGCTGCTTCCGGGTCCGCACGGCCAGCCGGTGCCGCTCGACTGGCGCATGCTCGGCTTCGTGGCGGGACTCGCCTGCCTGACCGGTGTGGTCTTCGGCGTGGCGCCGGCGCTCCGGGCCACCTCGGTGAACGTGAACGAGGCGCTCAAGGCGAACAGCCGGAGCGTCGCCGGGTCACGCAGCCTGCTCGGGAAGTCTCTGCTCGTCGTGCAGGTGGCGATCTCGCTGGTGCTGCTCGTCGGCGCGGGGCTGTTCCTGCGCACGCTGCAGAACCTGCGTCACGTGGATGTCGGGTTCGACCCGCAGAACCTCGCGCTCTTTCGCGTGAACCCGATGCTGAACCGATACGACACGGCACGCACGAACGCGCTGTATGGCCGTCTTCTGGAAGACATCGGGGCGGCGCCCGGAATCCGCGCCGCGGCGTTCTCGCAGCCCGCGCTGCTGTCGGGCAGCACGAACACCACCAGCATCTACGTGCACGGGCGCGCGTATCAGCAGAGCACACGCGACTCGATTCACAGGATGGTGATCTCGCCGAACTTCTTCGACACGATGGGGATTGCGTCGCAGCTGGGGCGCGGCTTCAACTGGCACGACAACGATGCCGCTCCGAAAGTCGTGATCATCAACGATGCGGCGGCCCGGAAGTACTTCGCAAACGAGAGCCCGATCGGGCGCCGCTTCGGGTCGAGCGTCGAGGACTCCGGCGAGCTCGAGGTGGTGGGCGTGGTTCGAGATGCCAAGTACAACAGCGTTCGCGACTCGGCGCCGCCGACGATGTACGTGCCGCACCTGCAGGCGCGCGCGACCAGCCCCGTGTTCGCGGTCCGCACCGCGGGACCGCCGCTGCGGGCGATGACCGACATCCGGACGACGGTAGCACGTGTCGATCCGAACCTGCCGCTCATCGACGTGTCGACGCAGCTCGAGCAGGTGGAAGGACGCTTCGCGCAGGAACGGCTGTTCGCGCAGGCTTATGCCTTGTTCGGTGGCCTGGCCATGGCGCTCGCGGCGATAGGCCTGTTCGGGTTGATGTCCTACAACGTATCGCGGCGCACCAACGAGATCGGGATCAGGATGGCACTCGGCGCGCAGCGCGCGGCGGTGCTGCGGCTCGTCCTTCGCGAATCGTTGATCCTCGTCGCCGTGGGTATGGCCATCGGCCTGGCCTTCGCCGTGTCGTTGAGCCGATTCGTCGAGACACTCCTCTTCGGCCTGGCGCCCAACGACATCCTCACCATTGCCCTCGCGGTGCTGGTGATGCTGCTGGTCTCGTCGCTGGCCGGATACCTGCCCGCGCGACGCGCCTCGCGCGTGGATCCGATGGTCGCGCTGCGCTACGACTGAGGCAGGCCGCGGCATTTTTCCGGCTCTGAAGCCGGAGCCACGAAGTGGGCGGGATGCTTCCACCGAATTGGGCACGGTGGCTTCCGCCTTCAGCGCGGGTGAATAAAT
>JBOGIX010000230.1:0-4673 GCA_050744685.1 Vicinamibacterales bacterium
TCGTCGACGAACCCGGCGACCGGCAGGCCCTATGGTTCGGACTTCCCGGTCATCACGGTCGCTGACATGGTGCGCGCCGAACGCGCGTTCCTCGATGTCATCGGGATCAGGCGGCTCGCGGCGGTCGCCGGCGGATCGCTCGGCGGCATGCAGGCGTTCGAGTGGGCCATCCTCTATCCGGATCAGGTCGACGCGATCGTGGCGATCGCCAGCACGCACGCCCTTGAGCCGCAGGGCGTGGCGTGGAACGCGATCGCGCGCGAGAGCATCATGCGCGACCCGGCCTGGCACGGAGGTCACTACTACGACACGAGTCGCAAACCCGACTCCGGCATGGGCGTGGCGCGCATGGTCGGCCACATCACGTATCTATCGGCGCAGTCGCTCGGGCAGAAGTTCGATCGGCGGCTCCAGTTCTCGGACGATATCCGCTACACGCTCACCGAGCCGGAGTTCGAGGTCGAGAACTACCTGCGGCACCAGGCGCAGTCGTTCGTGAAGCGCTTCGACGCGAACACGTATCTCTACACGTCGCGGGCGCTCACCTACTTCGATCTGGCGCGACAGTATGGAGGCGGACGGCTCGCGCACGCCGTCCGCAACATGTCGGCGCGCACGCTGCTCATCGCCTTCAGCTCCGACTGGCTCTATCCGCCCTCGGGATCCGAAGAACTGGCAGCGGCGCTCCGCGCCGAAGGCAAGGAAGTCGCGCTGCACGTCATCGACGCCCCTTACGGGCACGATTGTTTTCTGCTCGAAGAGGCGCGGCAGATTCCTATGGTGCGCGCCTTTCTCATGCGGTAGGCGCGCACGTCCGGCACTCGGCACTCGGCACTCGGGGCTCGGGGCGGGGGCTGCCGCGCCGTGGCGAACGCAGTTCAGCGCGAAGGTGGGTCGGGTCGCTGTTCGCTGTCCGCTGTCCGCTGTCCGCTGTTCGGAGACATTAAGAGGAAGCAAGAAGCCGGAAGCTGGAAGCTGAAAATGGAAGAATCGCGCGAGTTTGGTTTCGAAACCCGTCAAGTCCACGCCGGTCAGCGCCCCGATCCCAATACCGGCGCGCGTGCCGTGCCGATTTACCAGACGACGAGCTACGTCTTCGAGGATCCCGAGTCGGCGGCGGCGTACTTCAACCTGCAGGAGTACGGGAACACCTACTCACGCATCATGAACCCCACCGTCGCCGTGTTCGAGGAGCGCATCGCGAACCTCGAAGGCGGATGCGGCGCCGTGGCCTTCGCCAGCGGGATCGCCGCGCAGGCGGCTGCCCTGTTCACGCTCCTGACGCCGGGCGACCACGTCGTGTCGTCGGCGGCGCTCTACGGCGGCACCGTCAACCAGCTGAAGCACTTCCTGCGCAAGATGTCCGTGCAGCTGACGTGGGTCGACCCCGACGATCCGGACGCCTGGAAGAAAGCCGTCCGCGACAATACCAAGGCGTTCTTCGGCGAGACGATCGGCAATCCCGCGGGCAACGTGCTCGACATCGAGGCCATCGCGCGAATCGCGCACGAGCACGAGATTCCCCTGCTCGTCGACAACACCTTCGCGACGCCGTTTCTCTGCCGGCCGATCGAATGGGGCGCCGACATCGTGCTGCACTCGGCTACCAAGTTCATCGGCGGCCACGGCACGAGCATCGGCGGCGTCGTGGTCGAGTCGGGGCAGTTCAACTGGTCGAACGGCCGCTTCCCCGTGATCGCCGATCCATCACCCGCCTATCATGGCCTGCAGTTTCACGAAACCTTCGGCACCTACGGGTACCTGATGAAGCTGCGCGCCGAGACGCTGCGCGATCTCGGGGCGGCGATGAGCCCGTTCAACGCCTTCCTGTTCCTCCAGGGACTCGAAACGCTCTCGCTGCGCATGCAGCGGCACGTGGAGAATGCCTCCGCGATCGCCGCCTACCTCGCCTCGCACGAGCTCGCGTCGAATGTCACCCACCCGGGCCTGCCGACCAGCCGGTATCGAGCGCTCGTCGACAAGTACCTGCCGCGGGGGGCCGGCGCCGTGTTCTCGTTCGATTGCCGCGGCGGCCGCACCGCGGGCCAGGACTTCATCCGCGGCGTCACGTTGTGGTCGCACCTCGCGAACGTCGGCGACGCCAAGAGCCTCATCATCCATCCCGCCAGCACCACGCACCGCCAGCTCAATGACGACGAGCTGCGGGCGGCAGGCGTCGGTCCGGGGACCATCCGGCTGTCAGCGGGCATCGAAGACGTGGGCGACCTGATCTGGGACCTGGAACAGGGCTTCGCACGCGCCGCGGCAGCGGCCGCCGCCGAGGTGTCGTCGCGATGACCCCGGCATTCGATCTCCGCCGCTACCAGGATGCGCAGACGATTCAGCGCGTCATCCATACCGCCAGGACGATCGCCATCGTCGGCCTGTCGAGCAATCACCTGCGCGCGAGCTACTTCGTGGGTTTCTACTTGAAGCGCCACGGCTACCGCGTGATCCCCGTGAACCCGCGTGAAACCGAGATCATGGGCGAGAAGAGCTTCAGGAGCCTGGCCGACGTGCCCGTGCCCGTCGACATCGTCAACGTCTTCCGCGCGCCGGATGCGCTGCCCGGGATTGCCCGGGACGCCGTCGGCATCGGCGCCGGCAGCCGGTGGTGCCAGTTCACCGTGATCAACGAAGAAGGGGCCCGCATCGCCGAAGCGGGGGGCCTCTCGGTGATCATGGACCGCTGCATCAAGGTCGAGCACGCCCGCTACGTCGGACGGATGCACTGGCTTGGCTTCAACACCCAGCGCATCACGTCCGTGCGGGGTGGCCTTCAGTAGGCCGCGCTCGCGTTTCCACATCCCCCCGCAAACCCGCGACCCACCTTCGCACCTGGCTTGCGAGTGCGACGGCGGGCAAGCCCGGCCCTTCGAGATGCTCAGGATCGTCCCGAGCGACGCCCCGGACCCCGAACCCCGAGCTCCGAGCCCCGAGCTCCGAACTCCGAGCCCCGAGCCCCGAGCCCCGAGCCCCGGATGTTGACATTGAAATAGCCGTCTATAAGATATGTGGCTATGACAGCTATCAATGCCGGCATGCTGCACCGCGAGCTGAAGAAGGGCTCCGCGGAGCTGATGATTCTCTCGGTGCTCGAAGCGCAGCCGCGGCACGGATACGAGATCGGTCGTCTCATCGAGACGCGCTCGGCCGGGCAGCTCAGGTTCCACGCCGCGTCGCTGTATCCGCTCCTCTATCGGCTGGAAGAACGCGGCTGGCTGCAGGGGCGATGGGTGGAGAAGCCGGATCAGCGGCGGCGGCGCTTCTACCGGCTCACGGCAGAAGGGCGCCGCGTGCTCGAGAAGCAGCGCGCCACCTGGAAGACCTTCGTGCATGCCATGCGTCTCGTGACGGGAGTCGACCATGCCTGACTGGCGCGATCACCTGTCGCGGCGGCTCGCCTCGCTGCGATTGAGCGCGGCGCGCGAGGCGGAAGTCGTCGAAGAGCTCTCGCAGCACCTGGACGAGCGCTACGAGGAGCTGGTCGCTGGCGGTGCCGGTCCCGCGGAGGCGGAGCGCCTCGCCATCGAGGAGCTCTGCGAACCCGAGACCCTGGCGAACCACATGCGGCCGCTGCGGCAGGCGCACACGTCCGCACCGGTGCCAGCCGGGGCGCCCCGATCCGCGATCCTGCGTGATCTCGGGCAGGACCTCCGCTACGCCGCGCGCATGCTCTGGAAGCACCCCGGCTTCACGGCCGCCGTCGTCCTCACCCTGGCGCTCGGCATCGGCGCGAATGCCGCGATCTTCAGCGCCGTCAACGCGGCGCTGCTGCAACGCCTCCCCGTCGCCGAACGCGATCGCCTCGTCTATGTATATCGGGGCAACAGCGGCGTATTCGCCTACCCAGGGTATCGCTGGCTCAGGGACGGCAACCAGGTGTTCGACGGGTTCGCCGCGTGGGGCGGCATCGTCGCCAGCCTCAACGACGGTACCGGCGCCGAGCTGGTGAACGGCTTCATCGTCACCGGCAATTTCTTCGACGTGCTCGGTATCCGCGCCGAACGTGGACGCCTGATCTCGCCTGCCGACGATGTCACGCCTGGCGGTCATGCAGTGGCGGTGATCGGCCACGCGTTCTGGCAGACTCGCTTCGCCGGCCAACCCGACATCATCGGCCGCGAGGTGCGGCTGAACGGCCACTCATTCACGATCATCGGCGTTGCACCGGCCGGATTCCCCGGGCCGCAGCTCGGACAGCCGCGCTCGCTCTATGTGCCGATGATGATGCAGGCGGTGATGCGGCCGCCACGCGCCGGCTATTCGGGCGAGCAGAATCCCGACCTGCTCAATCACAAGACGAACAGCTGGCTGTTCGGCGTCGGGCGGCTGAAACGGGACATCGACGTCGATCGGGCACGCGCCGAGCTCGCCACGCTGCAGTCGTCGTACATCGAGACGCAGCTGGCCGCCCAGCCGCCGCCACCACCCCTTCTCACGGTCGTCCCCCTCGACGAAGGAAATCGCAGCCAGCGCCGGGCCATGGTCTCGGTCGCCATGCTGCTTGGCGGCGTGGTCGGCGCGGTGCTGCTCATCGCCTGCGCCAACGTCGCCAACCTGCTGCTGGCAAGGGCCGCATCGCGGCGGCGCGAGCTGGCGGTGCGGCTGGCCATCGGCGCGAGCCGTGCGCGTATCGTGCGCCAGCTGCTCGCGGAGAGCCTGCTGTTGTC
>JBOGIX010000231.1:0-2218 GCA_050744685.1 Vicinamibacterales bacterium
TCACTGAGGCGATGCACAACGCGGGACGGGTCATGGGCTCCGGGGGGATTGTAGCAGTACGGGTTCAGGGTTCAGGGTTCAGGGGGCAAGGTTCAGGGTTCGAGTTCAGGGTTCGAGCGTGAGCTTCGAGCTTGAAACCGATACGGCGGCGGAAGTACCGTCTTGCCGACTGATGACCTTACAAACCCATCCGGCTGTGAAGCGTTTGAATGGATCGCTCCCCGAGCACGTGGCTTCCGCCTTCAGGCGGAAGATCGGCGGGAAATTCTTCCGGCTAAAGCCGGAAGCCACGCATCCACTTACAGGCTCGGCAGCTGCCCGAATCTCCGACATCTCCAACAACCGCGAAGCCCGGGGCGGAGCCCAGCGTTGAGCGTCATCGTCGTGACCGGCGCCGGTAGCGGCGTGGGACGGGCGGTCGCAGTTCGGTTTGCGGCCGAAGGGTGGCGAGTGGCGCTCGTCGGGCGGGGTGTGCGGGCGCTCGAGGAGACGATCGCGCTGGCGGCGCAAGGCTCGGGCAGCCGCATGACGCCGTTCCCCTGCGACATCAGCGACACCGAAGCGGTGAAGGCGATGGGGGCCGGGGTGCACGATCGGCTTGGCGACGTCGACGTGCTCGTGAACTCTGCGGGGATCAACGTGCCGCAGCGCAGCCTCGAGGTGCTCTCGACCGGCGACTGGCACGCGGTGCTCGCGACCAACCTTCACGGCGCGTACTACTGCGTGCAGGCGTTCCTGCCGCGGATGCGGGAACGCCGCACGGGCACCATCGTCAACATCAACTCGGACGTAGGCAAGGTTGCGCGCGACATCTCCGGCGCCGCCTACGTGTCGTCGAAGTTCGCCCTGCGCGGGCTGACGCAGCAGATCAACGCAGAAGAACGCGGCAACGGCATCCGCGCGTGCTCCATCTGCCCGCGCGACGTCAATACGCCGCTGCTCGACAAACGTCCGCAGCCGCCGCCCCCCGACGTGCGCGCGCGCATGCTGCAGCCGGAAGATCTCGCCGCATGTGTCTGGCTCGTCGCGACACTGCCGCCCCGTGTCGTCCTCGACGAGATTTCGCTGTCGACGCGATAGCGCCCCGCGCGAACAGGTCCAGCTCTTTCCGTTCTTCGCAAATACGACGACCTTCCCGAGCGCGCCGAGCGCGGAGCCGAACACTTCGGCCTTGCGGACGATCCGGCCGCTTCTTGCGGCCCGACACAGAAGGCGCGTTAGTGGCGGGACTATACGGCAGCGGCATGGAACCTCTCGACCGACCGCCCTCGTCCAATCCAGTAGCGCCTGGCTCGGACGCGAGGAAAGTGAAGGTGGCAATCGCCATGTCCCTGAAAACGTCGGTGTTCGTCATGGCAGCGGCGGTCAGCGTATCCGCTGCTTCGGCGCAGGTGGAACCGATCACGCGCTATGCCGCTGAGCCTCGCGCGGTCTACGCGAGCGTGCTGGACAAAGCGGGGGTGCCGGTCACCTCGCTGAGCGCGACCGATTTCGTCGTGCGCGAGGGCGGCATCGAACGGGAAGTGCTCCAGGTCGCTCCCGCCTCCGAGCCGATGCGCATCGCCATCCTGGTCGATACGAGCCAGGCGATGCGGCCGCACATTATGGACGTGCGCCGCGCACTGCACAGTTTCTCCAGGCAGATGCAGGGAGACGACGAGATCTCGCTGTTCGAGTTCGGGGATCGTCCAGTGCAGCTGGTCGAGTACACGCGCGATCGCGACCGGCTCCAGGCAGGCATCGACCGCCTCTTCGCGCGCGCGGGCACCGGTGCGTATGCGCTCGACGCCATTGTCGATGTCGCCCGCGATTTCAAGCTGCGGGAAACGGCGCGGCCGGTGATCGTGGTGATCACCAGCGAAGGCCCGGAGTTCAGCCAGCGCTTCCACGCGCAGGTCCTTGACGATGTGCGGGCGTCGAGGGCCACGCTGCATTCGCTCGTGTTGACACGGCGGCGGGTGTCGATGTTCAACGATGGGGTGCGCGAACGCGAGATCACGCTGTCGCGCGGCGCGACGATGACGGGGGGACGGCGCGACGATCTGCTGACGAGCATGGCGCTCAGCGACCGGCTCACGGATCTCGCGCGTGAGCTGAAGACCCAGTATCGCGTCGTCTATGCCCGACCCGAGTCACTCGTCCCGCCGGACAGGATCGAGATCGCCGTCCGGCAGCCAAGGCTGCTGGTACGCGCACCCCGCGTGCCGTTCAACTTTAT
>JBOGIX010000232.1:0-6170 GCA_050744685.1 Vicinamibacterales bacterium
CGCGCCGCCGAACGCGCTGACTCCTGGCACGAGGGAGTTGTAACGAACGGCGCCGAACAACGCCGCATCCGCGTGTTCGCAGTGCTGCTCGAAGTCGGCGGCGAAGCTGAGGAGCGCGCCGGTGAAGTCGTCCATCACGATCTCATGGACGACGAATCGCCCGGTCAGCTCCTCGCAGCCTCTCCCATTGCCATAGACCTCGAGCCCCGGGGACACCGAGTTGAACTGCCACCGCTTCGCGTTCGGGTACACGCCGGGCTCGAGCGAGGCGCCGCGCGGCGCACTGAACCTGGCGTACCACCAGCTTCCATCGACGCTCTCGAGCGCGAACAGCAGCCGGTTGCCGTCGGCGGACACCTGCCAGGCGGTGTCGATCGACGAGTACAGATAACGCGCGCCGCGCCCGACGTAGTCACCCGGCCCGCTGTCGAGCGCGAGCAGCGTGCGCGGCGACGTGGGCTCGGCGGGGTCGAAGAACGCTTCGCAATGCTTCGGACTGTCGACGTGGACCGTGGTTGTCTCGATCCCGCTGCAGCTGCCAATCCACCCCAGGAAGACATGACCGCTGGCCGGATTGGCCGTCAGCGCGACGGTACGAGGTTCGTCATACGTGGCGACGCATGCTGTCTGGCCGGCGCCGCAATCGATGGCGTCGCCGGTGACGCGCCCGAGGCCGTAGGTGACGATCGACAGTTCGTACGAGTCGCCGTTCTGCGCGCGAGCGGTCGCAGGGACGAGGAGAGAGCAGAGGAGCGCGAGGCAGATTCCGGCCATGCGCCGGGGGACACGCGATATCGCCATCGACGTCCTGCGAGTGGGGCTGAACCGCGAGGTGCGGCGGCCGGAAACGCTATGTCAGGAGACGCGCAAGTATACCCCAAAGCTCATCCGTGTGCGCGTGTTTCCGTCGACAGGACACAAGAAAGGCGCCGTGGGCCTTCGCACGCACGGCGCCTGATTTGAAATTGCGGGAGCGAGCCGATCGTCAGGCGGTTTCGCCCAGCTTGAACCGCACGAAGCGCGCGATGGAGATGTTCTCACCGAGCTTCGCGATCGCCGCCTGCACCTGCTGGCCGATCGTGAGCTTCGGGTCGCGAATCGACGGCTGGTCCACCAGGCAGACCTGCTCGTAGAAGCTTCCGAGCTTGCCCTCGACGATCTTGTCGATGACCTGCGCCGGCTTGTTCTGGCCTTCCATCTGCGCCCGGTAGATGCTCTTCTCGCGTTCGAGGACCTCGGCCGGCACCTCCTCGCGCCTGACGTACTGCGGACTGGCGGCGGCGATGTGCATCGCCACTTCCCGGGCGAGGTTCTGGAAATCCTCGGTGCGGGCGACGAAGTCCGACTCGCAGTTGATCTCCACCAGCACGCCGATCTTGCCGCCCATGTGGATATAGTTGCCGATCAGCCCTTCGTTGGTCGACCGTCCCGCCTTCTTGGTGGCCTGCGCCAGGCCGCGCTTCCTGAGGATCGTGGTGGCTTCGTCGATGTTGCCGTTCGCCTCGGTGAGGGCCGCCTTGCACTCCATCATGCCCGCGCCGGTCGCGTCGCGAAGCTGTTTCACCATCGCTGCTGAGATGTCCGCCATAGTGCTCCTGTCGAATGGCCTGTCGTCGTACGTGAAAACGCCGGCCGATCGTGCTCGGCCGGCGTCGCATTCTTTCGGCTCCGTGGTTACACGGATGCGGGAGAGGTTGCCTGCTCGGGCGAGCGGGGCTGCCGGATCGGGCGCCCGCGGCGGCCGCGGTCGTCCTCGCCGCCTTCACCCTCGTCGTCTGCATGGGCCGACTCGCGAACGCCGCGGCCGGCGGCCACCGCGTCGGCAATCCGCGCCGCAAACAGCCGGATGGCGCGCAGCGCATCGTCGTTGCCCGGGATGACGTAATCGACCTCGTCGGGATCGCAGTTGGTGTCGACCACGCCGATCACCGGAATCTTGAGCTTGCGGGCTTCATCGACGGCGATCTTTTCCTTGCGCGTGTCGACGACGAAGAGCGCGTCGGGGAGCCGCGACATGTTGCGGATCCCTTCGAGGTTCTTCTGGAGCTTGCGCTTTTCCTTCTCGATCTGCGCGATCTCCTTCTTCGAGAGCGTCTCGTAGCGGCCGTCGGTTTCCATCGCCTCGAGGTCGCGCAGGCGGGCGAGGCTCCGCTGGATCGTCGTGAAGTTGGTGAGCAGGCCGCCCAGCCAGCGCTGGTTGACGAAGAACATGCCGCAGCGCTGGGCTTCTTCGGCAATCGCGTCCTGTGCCTGGCGCTTGGTCCCGACAAACAGTACCGTCCGCCCTTCGGCGGCGAGGTTGGTGGCAAACTGCTCCGCCTCGCGGAACAGCCGCGCCGTCTTCGCGAGATCGATGATGTAGATCCCGTTGCGCTCGCCGAAGATGTAGGCCTTCATCTTCGGGTTCCAGCGCTTGGTCTGGTGTCCGAAGTGGACGCCTGCCTCGAGCAAATCCTTCAACGCGATGCCGCTCAAGCTACCTCCAAGATAAGCTCCCCGCTGCCAGCCCCCAGCCTCCAGCCGGGGGGCCGACGCTCTTACCGCTTACTGAACTGGAAGCGCTTGCGCGCCCCCTTCTGCCCGTACTTCTTGCGTTCCTTGATGCGCGCGTCGCGCGTCAGGAAGCCTGCCTTCTTCAGCCGCTGCCTGAGCTCGACGTTGAACTCCACGAGCGCGCGCGCGATGCCGAGGCGCAGGGCGCCCGCCTGCCCGGCGATGCCGCCGCCGGCGATCGTCGCGAGCACGTCGAACTTGTCCGTCGTCTCGGTGACGGCGAGCGGCTGCTTGATTTGCGTCCGGAGCGCTTCGGTGGGGAAGGCCTGCTCGATCGGCTTGCGATTGATGACCATTCCGCCTGTGCCGGGGCGGAGGAAAACGCGTGCGGTGGATGTCTTGCGGCGACCCGTTCCGTAATACTGAATGCCTGCTACCACGTTTATGCGACCTCTCGCGTGCTCGACTTCGATCGCGGCCGGGGCTTCTGCGCCTTGTGCGGATGCTCCGCCGCCGCGTACACCTTCAGCTTGCGCCACATCGCCTCGCCCAGCTTCGTCTTGGGGAGCATGCCGCGCACGGCTTCTTCAACCATCCGCACCGGGTTCTTCTGCCGCAGATCCTTGGCGCGCTCTTCACGCAGGCCGCCTTCATATCCGCTGTGGTACCGGTACAGCTTCTGTTCTTCCTTCCGGCCGGTCAGACGCACCTTCGCGGCATTGACAATGACGACGTGGTCGCCGGTGTCGATGTGCGGCGTGTAGACGGCCTTGTGCTTACCCTGCAGCAACCGGGCGGCGTCGCTGGCAATGCGCCCGAGCACCTGATTCTCGGCATCGATGACGTGCCACTGGCGCTCCACGCTCCCGGCGGTGGGAACAAACGAACCCATGCGATCAGATCCCTTTCACCCTGCGTTCGAGGACCGCGCCGGCGCTGCGCGACGGCGGATCACCGTCCAGTGCACCCCCCGCGGGCGATCGCGGCGCACGCACGCGGTCAGCTTCGCTCAAAGGACGGCAAACCAAGAGGATACCGACGATTGACGAGGCTGTCAAGACTTCGGCGGGAAACGTGCAGGCGGGACGCTCCCAGCTTCCAGCTTCCAGCAGAGTCGTAGAACACCTGAGCGCTCGAAGTTGACGCTGGGAGCTGCTGGGAGCTGGAAGCCGGAAGCTGGAAGCTGAGGACGCAGTTCCTGCTTACAGAACTGTCACCAGCGTACGAAATTGTTGATCGCTCCCGCAGACCCGATCAACCACGCGATTACCGAAACTGCGGGATTCTGCCCAAATCTGGTATGCCGCCTCTGCTGGCACCCCCCTTGCCCCTGAAGAGCCCGTCCGAAGGCAGCTGACGCACCGGTGCACCTCGCCGGTTGTCTCTCGACAGGTCGTCGTCTTCCTGACCGTGTGAACTGCCGCTCTGACACTCATTTGCGACAACTCGCAAGATAGGACACATACCGGTGTTTCGCAGAGCGAGATCCCTGGTTGGTCTGGATATTGGCTCGAGCGCGGTGAAAGCGGTCGAGCTCAAGCCATCCGGCAAGGGCTACAAGGTCACGGCCTTCGGCAGCGAGGCCATCCCGCCCGACAGCATCGTCGATGGCGCGATTATCGACGGGACGGCGGTCGCCGAGGCGATTCGCCGGCTGTTCGAGAGCCGCAAGATCCAGACGAAGGATGTCGCCGCCTCGTTGTCGGGCAATGCCGTGATCGTGAAGAAGATCACGCTGCCGGTCATGACGCCCGCCGAGCTCGGCGAGTCGATCTACTGGGAAGCGGAGCAGTACATCCCGTTCGACATCCAGGACGTCAATCTGGACTACCAGATCCTCGACGCCGGCGATCCCGCGACCGGCAAGACGATGGACGTGCTGCTCGTGGCGGCGAAGAAGGAGAAGATCGCCGACTACACCGGGGTGATTGCGCAGGCCGGGCGGACCGCGGTCGTCGTCGACGTCGATGCCTTCGCCCTCCAGAACGCCTTCGAAGTCAATTACGGGATCGATCCCGCCCAGGTCGTGGTGCTGCTCAACGCCGGGGCGAGCGCGACCAACATCAACATCCTCCAGGGCGAGCAGTCCGTCTTCACCCGGGACATCTCGATTGGCGGCAACGCCTATACCGAAGCGCTGCAGAAGGAGCTGAACCTGCCGTTCGAGCAGGCCGACGCGCTGAAGCGCGGTGAGCCCGTGGACGGCGTGTCGTTCGAAGAAGCGCGCCCCGTGCTGCGCGCCGTGAGCGAGAACGTCATGCTGGAAATCCAGAAGACGTTCGACTTCTTCAAGGCCACGGCCGCCTCCGATCGCATCGATCGGATCGTCGTGAGCGGCGGCGCCTCGCGGGCCGAGGGCTTCCTCGAGATGCTCAGCGAGCGGTTCGCGGCGCCGGTCGAGTTGTTCGATCCGTTCAAGAAAGTGGCGTTCGACGGCAAACGCTTCCAGGTGGACGCGCCCGAAGACGTCGCGCCGACGGCCGCGGTCGCCGTCGGCCTCGCGCTCCGAAGGGCGGCCGACCGATGATTCGCATCAACCTGCTCGCCGTCGAACGCGAGCGCGCGAAGAAGCGCATCTTCATCTCCGAGGCGCAGCGCGTCACGCTCGCTGCCAGCCTGATTCTGGTTGGCACCGCGCTCGTCATCGGCTGGTGGTTCTGGTCCCTGCGCGAGCAGTCGGCCCGCATCGATCGTGATCTCGCGCAGGCGGAGACCGAAACGCGGCAGATCCGCTCCGTGCTCGAGCAGGTGCGCAAGTTCGAGGCGCAGAAGGCGATGCTGCAGCAGCGTGTCTCGCTCATCGAGGAGCTGCGCAAGGGGCAGTCATCCCCGGTGCACATCCTCGACGAGGTCAGCAAGAGCCTGCCCGAGCGCCTGTGGCTGAGCGAGATGGTGCAGGTCGACGCCGAGTTCACGATGAGCGGCATTACCGACTCGCTCACCGCCGTCTCCGACTTCGTCGCCAACCTCGAGGCGACGCGCTGGTTCCGGAAGCCGGTCGAGATCGTCGACAGCCAGGTGCAGACCGACGCGAAGGCGGGCGACCTGATCAAGTTTCAAATCAAGGCGCAGTTCGTCGATCCGACCGCTCCCCCCGACGCGCCGGCGCCGGCGGGCCGGGGCGGTCGCGGGCGCTAGCGCGGACCGGGCAGGACAGACATGGACTTGTCGCTCAGCAAACTTCCGTGGTACGGCCAGGTTGGCGCCTTCGTGCTGGTGTCGGCGGGCGCCGTGTTCGGCTTCTGGCACTTCTACGTCTCGGAGATCCAGGCCGACATCACCATGCGCCAGACGCGGCTCACCACGCTGCGCGCCGACGTGGCCAAGGGTGTGGCCACCGCCAAGCAGCTGCCACAGTTCCAGGCCCAGGTGACCGAGCTGGAGGCGCGGCTCGAGAACCTGCGGCAGGTCCTGCCCGAAGAGAAGGACGTGGCCGACACGCTGCGCCGCATCCAGGGGCTCGCCACCAAGTCGAACCTGGCCATTCAGCGCTTCCAGCCGGGGAAACCCGTGCAGCAGAAGCTATACGCGGAGATTCCGTACAAGCTGCAGGCCGAGGGCACGTATCACAACCTCGGCGCCTTCTTCGACCAGATCAGCAAGTTCCCGAGGCTCATCAACGTGAGCGGCATCACCATCAAAGCCAAGTCGCCGGCCGAGGCAGGGCGCACCATCAC
>JBOGIX010000233.1:0-6095 GCA_050744685.1 Vicinamibacterales bacterium
AGGCAAAGCAGCGTTCCTCGGGCTTTCGGAAATGGCCAAAATTGCCGAATTTCCAAATTGCCAAGATTCGAAATACCGAACGCTGCGACTAAAGGCAAGCAGCGTTTGAATTTTTGGCAATTTTGGCAATTCTTCAATTTTGGCAATTCCAGCAAGGCGGGCTCGACTCAACGCTCGAGCGCGTCCCGCGCCCGGTCGCCCGACACGTACCGGGTATGGTAGCGCTCGAAGTCGTCCCTGTGCTGCTGGTAGATCGGATCGTCCTCGAGACGTCCCGACCCCGGCTCGTATCGGCCGGAGCCGTGCGTCGGGAGCGGCAGGACCGTGCGTGAGGCGGTCGTATTGAAATCGCCGTCCTTCTCCCATCCGTCGCCGACGAGCACGAAATCGCGGATCATGCCCGGGCTGGACGGCGGCGCTTCCGGGAACCGCAGCTGCAGCTCGTCTCCGGCGTTCATGATGACGTAGCGGTCGTCGACCTTCCGCAGCAGCTCGATGACATCGCCGAACCGCGTGTGAAACCCCTCGAGATCGCGCCATCTGGGTGCGGTGCCTTCGACTTCGTAGCGGGGGCGCTCGGGTGTGCTGGTGTCCTTCTGTTCGGTCGGCGAGTAGCCGCGATAACGCAGGTCGGCCGAAGCCGGATCGATCCTCCGCGGCGTGAGCGTCACGTCCGGCCTGCCCGGCGCCCATCCGAGCCGGTCCCAGTAGATCTCCATGTTCGTCTGCAGCCTGAGCCGGCGCGAGCCAGTTGCCCGAAACAGGCCCGACAGGTCGAGCAACACCGTCTTGTCCTTGCCCGCCGGAAAACCCAGACGGCTGCGCGCTTCGCGGAAGCTGCCGGCGGCATCAGCAACGTGAATGGACAGGCCCGCGGGCGTTGCGTGCGCACCTTGCGCGAGCGCCACGTTGACGGAACTGTCCGTCGGATGCACCCACGCTTGTCCAATCAGCCAGAGCGGTCCGGTTCTCGGCGCTTCGTCTGGAAGCTCGAGCTCCACGTAGTGCTCGCGTGTGACGCCCTGATACCGGCCGCGGCCCGCGAAATCCAGGTGGCGATCGTCGCGCAACGCTACGACGTCCATGACATCCCGCTGCCCATCGTCGCGTGCCGCGGCAAACGGCTGGACCGGTCCCGTGGCCACCGCGGTCAGGCTCGGCGCGGGCACCGCGAAACGTTCGTCGACGAAGACTTCCGTGCCGGCCGGATGATCGACCACGAGGAGGGAGACGAGATCGAAGAAGTGCGTCTCCCACAGCTCCGCCGTGATGCGCAGATCGTAGAAACCGTCTTTCGGCGCGAGCTGGTCGCCCCTGATTCTCACGCGGTCTTCCGTCATCAGCACGTCGGCTGTCGCCTGCGCGTTGATGCGCAGGCCGAGCGGCGATCGCCAGATGAAGTCCGTCACGAAGCTCATCTCACGGCCGTTCCACGCGAAGAGCCAGGGGCACGACCCCTTCAAGCGCTGGCTTGCCGGGATGGTGACGTCGGCCGCGAGATCGAACTCCGACTGCAGCACGCCGTTGGGCCAGACGATTCGCGCGACTTCCGCGCGGGTGGCGGCGCCGAGACCGAAGTGGACGACGGGAGAGGTGATGATCTGTTTCTGCGCGTGGAGGCCGGTCCGGACCTCCACTTCGCCGCCGATGCCGAAGGAGTTGATGCGCTGATCGCCCGTCGCCGTGGCCGCGCGCGGCCGCAGCGATTGCCAGTGATACGCGAGCTGCCCGCGGTTGTGCGCGACACGCGCGCCGCCATCGCCGGGCGCAATCAGATCGAGGCGGCCGTTGCCGCCGAGATCGGCCGCGGCGCTCACCGCGAACGGCAGCGCGGCTGATAACGGATGCCAGCCGCCGTCGGCTTTGCGAAGAAGCACTCGCGCGCTCGATGGCGCCGAGACGATCAGATCCGCGGCGCCGTTGTTGTCGAGGTCGGTAGCAATCACGCGTGCGGCGCCCGGAGACAGACCCTGCAGCCCGTCGACGTTTGCGGCCTGCGCGGCGTTCCACGACGCGCCGTCCGCGGCATTCGAGAGCGTCACGATCGCGCCCGCGGCGGAGGCGCCGACCAGATCCATCACGCTGTCACCGGTCACCTCGATCGCAGCGATCGCGACCACGTTGCGGAAGGCGGCCGGCACGGCGCGCCAGGCGAACACGCCGTTCCGGCGGTTGAGAAACGTGTGCAGCGTGCCTTGCGCATCGAGCAGCGCCGCGTCCGGCACGCCTTCGCCGTCGAGATCCGCCCAGACGAAATCACGCACGCGCGAGACGCCGTCAAACGGTGACTGCACGGTGAACGTGTCGTCGGTGTTGTTGCGGAGCACGACTGCGGGGCCTTCATCCCTGGCGACCACGAGATCCAAGTCGCCGTCGGTGTCGACGTCCGCCGGCCAGGCGCCAAACAGCGCGCCGCCGGTTACGTCCGCCGGCAAACTCGCGGCGGCCGTGACGTCTGCGAACGCACCCTTTTCACCCTGGCGAAAGATCCTGAGCCCTGTGCTGCCAGCCACGACGAAGTCGGTGCGAAAGTCGTAGTTGAGGTCCGCGGCAGCGATGCCCGCGATACTCAACGGCCTGGCTCCGGCCTGACTTGGAAATGTAACCGTGGCGCCTGTCGAGAGCCGCGCGTCGCGCGCATTGGCAACGACGATCGCGGGCGCGCCTTCGCCGGTCAGCCACACGGCGCCGGCCCACGTCGCGTCTGGCAAGGCAACGATCGGCTGCTCTGCCAGCGCGAAGGTCAAATGCTCGTCGGGCGGCGCCGGATGCGGGTCAGGGTTCTTCAGCACCAGGAACCGGGTCAGCGGTTCACCGACCTCGCTGCGCGGCGTGGTGACCGCCGCGAACGCCGCACGATACTCCGGCGTGCGAAGCAGCACGTTCTTGAGGAAGATGACCGGCGTTGCCGCCTCTGTCGCAGCGCGCGCGGCGGCGTCGCGAACCGCTTGCAACCGTGCCTGAGCGTCGGCGGGCCAGCTTGCGGCACCCTTGGACAACGCGTCGAGCGCTTTCGCCAGCGCGGCCTGATCACCGCGACGCGCGGCCAGCCTTGCGTATTCGATCTGCACGGCAAGGTTGCCGGATCGCGCGGCCAGCGACTCCAGCACGCGCTGCGCTTCGGCTTCGTTCGCCGCGCCGCCTTGCCGCTCGATCTCCTGCGCCAGCGCAAACGGGGCTTTGACGTCGGCGGCGTCTAGCTCAGCCGCTCGCCGCCAATGCCGAATCGCCTGCTCGACATTCCCCTTCTGGCTCTCGGTGAGCGCGCGAAGGCGCTCGATGGCCGCACTCTCCGGCGCCAGCTCGGACGCTTTCGCGAGACGGGCCGAGGCCTCGTCGAGCTGCTGCTGCCGCAGGAACAGCAGGCCGAGGTCCGCCCACGCGGCCGGCTCCTGCGGGACGATCTGCGTCACGCGTTCCAGTTCGCGGCGCGCGAGCACGTCCTGGCTCGTCTGGAGTGCGGCCAGTCCCGTATGGAACCGCGCGACGGCCTCCACGTAGACTTCATCGGCAATCACGGGCTGCCGTCGGCAGGAGACGGCGCTGGCCAGCGCAAGCGCGATGCACGCGCAGAGGATCGTACGAGTGGACATCGGTGCCACTCATTCTGGCACGTCCCCGCCGGCGTTGGGCGCGCCAGACCGGCAGCGCCGTCCCTGGGCGCCGAAGCGACCGCCCTCAGCGCGAAGGCGGCACGGGCGTGATCGGCTCGCCCGTTTCCGCGGTAGAGTATCGGCTTCACGGTCGACGAGCCGCGTGCCGGAGGAGAACGTTGTTATGGAAATGACGCCCCGCTATGCGTTCTACGGATATGCCGCGGCCATTGGCGGCCGCATCTACCGCCCCGAGCCGGGATTCGATCTCGATCCAGGCTGCGCGAGCGCACTGACGCCTTCGGGCGGCATTTCCCGCGCCGAGATCAAAGGCCGCCGGTTCGGGACCGAAGAGGCGGTCGTCAGCTTCGACGGGGCGGTCACGCTGGCAAGCGGCGAGTTCGCGGATCGAGAGAAGGCGATCGCGCACACCAACCACGAATTGTCGGAGTGCGAGCTGGAAACCCGAACGACCTCGCGCGCGGAGGTCAAGGGTATCCAGGTGCAGTCTAGGGGCTTTCCAGGTTTGCGCATCGGACGTCTCGTGGCCGGACTCCAGTCCTGGAGCCCCGACAGCAGCCGCGAGCCGTCCATGCAGGTGAGCGACGAGATCGTCATCGAGGACGTGTTCATCGACGACTTCGCGCTGCGTGTCAATCTGAACAAGCGCCTGTTCCAGGAACACGACACGCACGACAAGCTGATGGCCGCGTGTGCGGACGGTCGCTACGTCGAGGAACAGGGCGCGTCGCTCCGGGCAGCGGAGTTCGTCGCCGAAGAGGAGATCACCGACAACAGCGGCGTGACACGCCGGCGCCGCTGTCCGCCGCCGCCCCGCGCACGGCATTACAAGTACACCACCGTCGTCCGCGAGCTGACGTGGGCCGGCGCCGATCCGTCCTACGCGCGCATCGAGGGGCACACAATCGTCGTGCGGGACTTCGGGCGGATTTTCTTTGGAGAGTTCCTGGTCGGCGCTGCCGCGCGACGGCTGACAATGGTCCGGTTGGAGCTCGGCTCCCCAATGGGCGGAGACGTGTCGGCGTCGGCCGTGGGTCAGAACGGCGGTTGGGCGCCTTGAGACGTGCGAGCCTCGCCGCGCTGCTGTTCCTCTGCGCGTGCGGGGCTCGATCGGATGAGCACGCCAGTCAACTTCGCTCCGCCGCGATGCGGGAGCTCAAACACGGGGATCTTGGGCAAGCCCTGACGCTGACGGAGCGCGCGCTCGAACTCGAGACCTCGGAATCGAATCCCGTCGAACAGGCGGACCTTCGACTTCTGCGCGGCGAAATTCTGCTACTCCTTCGACAACGCGACAAAGCCACCCCTGTGGTCAACGAAGCATTGCCCGCAACGGCGCCTTTCGCGGCACTGCGTGCAAAGCAACAGTGCCTCAAGGGCCATCTGCAAGTACTCGACAACCGCCTCGACGAGGCGCGTGTGACGCTTGCGCAAGCGGAGAAACTGGCTGATGCGGCGGGTGATCCTCACGTGGCTTTCAGCGCGCGTGGCCTGCGGGGTCAGGCGCTTCTCCGGCTGCAGCGCTGGGATGAGGGCGAAGAAGCACTGGCCGAATTGGCGGCGGACGCCGAGCGTGTTGGCGACGACTACCACCACGCCATCGCGCTGATCAATCTTGGCATGTCACGCCGGGTGCGCGATCGTTTCGATGCGGCTGTTCCTTACTTCGAGCAGGCTGCCTCCCTGCAAGGTGTACCGCCTCGGCTTCGCGCTCTGGCGCTGACGAACGCTGGCGTCTCCTATTCCCGTCTCGGTGACTACGATCGAGCAATCGGCATGCAAGCGCGTGCTGTTGAAGTGCACAAGGCGAGCGCCCCCGTCTTCCTCGTCCAGGCCCTGGGCGAGCTCGGAACCTCGTACTATCTCAAGGGCGATACGAAGCAGGCAATCGAGAACTTGAAACGGGCGCTGGAGGTGGCCTCCGAGGCCAAATTATCGCGGGACGCCGAGCTTTGGGCTGCGCACCTTGCCGTGGTCTACACGCAACTGGGGATGTGGGACGAGGCGGAGCGTTTCAACCGACAGTCACGCGAGTTGAACACCACGGATGATACAGCGCGTCTCGTGTACAACACGCTGTACGACGCCGACATCGCCGCAGGCCGGGGCGACAGGGTGCGGGCAGCCGAGTTCTACGAAGAAGCCCTCCGAAGCGACAGCACCGACCCCTTCATCAAGTCCGACGCGCATGCCGGGCTTGCGCGCATCGCCGTCGCAGACGGAAAAATGCGACAGGCGTCGAAGGAGTTCGAATCAGCACTCGAGATCATCGAGCGCACGCAAACGGGCCTGCTGAAGACCGACTACAAGCTCACGTATCTCACCCGTCTGTCGAGCGTCTACGACCAGTACGTCGACGCCCTCGTGTCGCAGCGCCAGTTCGACCGCGCGCTCGAGATTGCCGACTCGAGCCGCGCCCGCGTCCTCGCCGAGCGCCACGGCGTGAGCGCCGACCGCCGCCACTCCGCGGCCGAGTTCAAG
>JBOGIX010000234.1:0-4012 GCA_050744685.1 Vicinamibacterales bacterium
GCCTGACGTCGCCGATGGCAGTTACGCGGACGTGCCGGCGCAGACGACGATTCTTGGCGCGGCGAAGTTGACCGGGCGTCTGGGCGCGTTTTCGATCGGGGCGATGAACGCGCTCACTGCCGATGAGAACGCCGTGATCGCGACCGGCTCCGAGCGTGGCCGTCAGACGGTCGAGCCGTTCACCGGCTACTCGGTCGTGCGGGCGCGGCGCGAGTTCAAGAACCAGTCGTCGCTCGGGTTCATCACCACCGCGACCAACCGCCGCCGCGACGAGTTCACGCGGTTCCTTCCCGGCCAGGCCTACACGGGCGGCGTCGACTGGGACTGGCGGCTCGACTCGAAGTATTCGATTACCGGATTCGCGGCGGGCAGCAACGTGCGCGGCGACGCCGAGGCGATCAGCGCGCTGCAGGAGAGCAACGTCCACAGTTACCAGCGTCCCGACGCCGGACACGTCGAGCTGGATCCGACGCGCACGTCGCTCAGCGGCTCGTCGGCCGCGCTGGCGTTCAACAAGATTGCCGGCGAGCGCGTGCGATTCAGCACCAACGTGTCGATGAAGACGCCTGGCTTCGACAGCAACGACGTTGGCTTTCTCCGGCGCGCCGATTCCCGCAACATGAGCAACTGGCTGCAGTGGCGGAACGAGCGCCCGTCGAAGTACTTGCGCAGCTTCCGCTTCAACCTGAATCAGTGGGCGGGATGGAACTTCGACGGCGATCGCCTGAGCCTCGGCTACAACGTGAACGCGCACGCCGTGTTCGCCAATCAGTGGGCCACGGGATACGGGTTCAACCTGATTCCGCAGTCGTTCGACGATCGCGCCACGCGGGGTGGCCCGGGCGCCTACGGCAGCGCCGAGAAGAGCTTCTGGGGCTACGTGGAGTCCGACGGCCGCAAGCCGATCCGCGGAGGACTCAACTTCTTCGTCGCGCGCTCGGAGGAGGGATCGGGGTGGTCCGACGTGAGCCCGTTCGTGACCTGGCGGCCCTCGTCGTTCCTGTCGGTGAACACCGGCATCAGTATCTCGACCACCGACAACCATCAGCAGTGGATCGAGAACGAGGACACCCATTACGTCTTCGGCCAGCTCCAGCAGCGTACCGTTTCGATGACGGCGCGCGTGAACTACACCGTCACGCCGAACCTCTCGATCCAGCTGTACGCGCAGCCCTTCGTGTCTGCCGGCGACTACTCACGGTTCCGCGAGCTCGCCGACGGCCGCGCCCGCGGCCTCTCGCAGCGCTTCGCGCCGTACGCCTACTTGGGTGATCCCGATTTCAACTATCGCTCGTTCCGCACCACCAACGTGCTGCGGTGGGAGTACCGCCCGGGCTCCACGCTGTTCGTGGTCTGGCAACAGGGCCGCGAAGACACGCTGCAGCACGGCACGTTCCGCTTCGGCCGCGACTTCGGCGGCGTGTTCGACGCTCCCTCGCGTAATGTGTTCCTGGTGAAGTGGGCGTATTGGTTGAACTTCTGAGCAGCTTGCCTTTAAGAGCAGCGGGAGACGGAAAAGGCAACAGGAGAAAGGGAGTACGGGAGGTTATGGGAGATAACAACGTTTCAGGCGTCTCCCTTGATCTCCCGTACTCCCTTTCTCCCGTTGAATTTAAGGGTCGTAGCCTGATCGAGCCGATTGCAGCTCACTCGCGATCTCCTCGGCCAGCGCGCGCGGTGAGACGACGCGCGCGAGCGCGCCGAAGCCGAGGATCCAGCTCCTCAACGCGAAATCGTTGGACACGTTCATCGTCAGGATGATGCCGCCGTCGGGCCGTTCCTGTACGTCCTGGGAGGCGTGCCACAGGCGTTCACGCACGTAGCGTGCGATCTGTGGTGCGAACGTTATCTCGATCCGCTCCGGCGGTCCCTGGTGTACGCCGAGCGAGTGCGCGAACGCGTCCTCTTCGCTGTCGTTCGGCTCGAACCTCTCCTCCGTCAGCGAAAGCGACTTGATCCGCTCGAGGGCGAAGGTGCGCGTCTGACCGTACTCGGGTACGAAGGCGACGGCGTAGAGCGCGCCCTGCGCAAAGACGACCCGGTAGGGTTCGATGGTGTACTCCTTCTCGCGATCGCTCGAGAACGAGTGATAGCGCATGATCACGCGCCGGTGCTGCAGCGTCGCATCGAGCAGCTGACCGATCTCCTTGCCCCGCGCCGCGGTGGCGTGGGAACCCGGGTCGGCCTTGGCCTGGATGACGAGCGGCAGGCGATCGAGGAACTGCCGCATGCTCGGGGTCAGCGCTTCCTCCAGCTTGTCGAACGCGCTCGTGACGTCTTTCTGGAACGGCGTGGCGGCCAGGCCCTCGACCAGGGTGCGGCTGAAATAGAGGGCGCTCAGCTCGGCGAAGGTGAACCCGGTCGCGTCGAGTCGCCTGAACGCCTTCTGCTCGAGCATCCAGTACTTCTTGCCGTCGTGCGACTCGTCGTAGAGCGGGAAGCCGGCCAGCTGCAGCGCTTCGAGATCGCGGCGGATGGTTCGGGTGGTCACGCCGGTGCGCCCGGCGAGATCGTCGATCGTGAGGCGGCGCGAGCTCTCCAGATCGCGGAGGATGCTCCACTGCCTGATGACTTCGGCGTTGCGCGGCATGCGATCACATGGTCTCGGGCGACGAGGCGGGCGGCGCGACTCGCACTTCGAGTATCCGCCGGCGGAAGGCGCGACTGCCGTTGAGCCAGTGCGCCGGCCCAATCAGGAAAGACGTGAATCCCGAGAACGGAGCATACGAGAGCGGCGCGACGAGCGCGATCGCCGTTACCAGCAGTCCCACACCCGAGAAGGGCATCACACGCAATCTTACGGCGTGACCGCGCAATTCCCAACGGCGCCGGCCGGCTCGATCGGCCGCGGCCCGAACACGTTTCCCCCTCCGCCGGCGTCTCCCTGAGGCCGAGCCGTCGGGTTGCGACAGGCGTCCCGAGCCGTCCGCCGCCACGAACCCGCCCCCAGAGTCGACCAGCGGCAGAAACCAGCCATAGATAAAAGGAAGGCAGGCCATTTTCGGCTGTGACCTTCCCTGTCACACCCTTTCCGTAGACTGTCGCTGCGGCGGGAAAACACGGGCCATTAATTAAGGAGAGGGCGGTAATGAGCGGAGTCGAGGGGTCGCTGGCGCTGAAGCTGGATTTCGGGGAGCGGGCCACGCTGGTCACGAGCACCGGCGGTCGCGGTCGCGCGGGGCTGCGACTGGCCCCAGGGCCGGGGCGGCCGACAGGGCCCGACAAGTATCGGCTGCTCGAAGAGCGGCGGCGCCGCGCGCAGATCAGCGCGCGCCGGCTGCTCGACGTCATGGAAGGGGAGGGATAGTCATGCCCGTACGAGCCGACCACATCTGTTCGACGCAGGCCGTTTGCTTTCAGTGCTTCAAGGCGGGCATGGAAAAGGTGCGTGCCCGGCGCGAGGCCTGGGCCCAGCGCTCGCTGCCGTTCGACGAGCCGTCCAAGAGAATGACCGGCCGCGCTGTCGCGCATCGCGAACAGATGCTGGCGCACCTGGCCCGGCTGGCACAGCGGGCGTAACCCGCCTTCGCACATGGCTCGCGAGTGCTACGGCGGGCAGGCCCAGAGCCGGCGAACCGCGAGAAGCGAATAGCATGAAGAGCGAACGTCGAAGGCAGGGAAAAGCGAATAGCGTGAAGAGCGAACCGTCAAACACCGAACCGTCAAACACCGAACCGCCACAACAGCGGACCGCGAACCCCTCGACAGGCTCAGCGTTCGCCCCGGGCCCCGTCGAGGGGCGAACAGCGGATTAATGCGCGCCCGAGGAGCCGCCGCCCGCCGCGCCGACGTGCCCGCCGCCGGCGCCGGATCCGCCGCCAGCCCCGCCGCTGGCGATGAACGCGGGGAAGGCGGCAAATGCGTCCGACCCTTGCGCATGGAACCACGGGGGCACTGGCTCGCCGTGCCGCTTGAGGAACTTCGACCACGCGCCCGCAAGGCCGAGCGCCACGGCAAAGGGCAGAACGGTCGACAGCTGGACGCTGTGCGGCTGCTGCTTGTCGCGCGCGAC
>JBOGIX010000235.1:0-2462 GCA_050744685.1 Vicinamibacterales bacterium
ATTTGGGATCGACTGGCATCGAATTTCAGGAATCAACGTTCAACGAATTGGACCTATGAGCCGCTTCAGAAGCGAACCAGCTCAGTGCCGCGAATCGCGCGTCGCGAGATTAGTCCTGTGTAATCGCCTTGTGGCGACTGACTGGTCGAGAGGTTGGGACACGTGGAAGGGTCCCTCGGATTGTTCGAGCGGTCTCGCGTGTGAGTGGTTCGACTAACGGAGTGGGTTCGTGATTTCAGCGGTTTAAAATCAATGACTTGGAGATGGTGGACCAGACCGGGATCGAACCGGTGACCTCGTGAATGCCATTCACGCGCGCTCCCAACTGCGCCACTGGCCCACTTTTCGGTAGGAACGAACCTCCATTGTACCGTGCGTCCGGCCCCCCGGTCAAAATCCCTGCCCCTCCCCCGACACTCGGAACCTCCAGGATTTTCGTCGCGCCGCCTGTCGATTTCCGTCCACCTCCCCGTCAATCAATCAGCGTGGCTGGACCACAATCACAACGAAGAGGAGAATCGACGTGAAATACATGCTGCTCATCTATGGAGACGAACGGGTGTGGGCCTCGCTCGGCCGCGACGACATGGAGCGTGTCTACGCCGCCCACCGCGCCTATGGCGAGGCGCTGACGAAGGCCGGCGCGCTCGTGGGTGGGGCCGAGCTGCAACCGGTGGCGTCGGCGACGACGGTCCGCTTCACGGGCGGCCGCCCTCGGACGACGGACGGTCCGTTCGCGGAAACGAAGGAGCAGCTCGCCGGCTACTACGTCATCGACGTCGACCACCTCGATCAGGCGATCGCCTGGGCCGAGCAGATGCCCGGGATGACCGACGGGACGGTCGAGATCCGACCCTACGCACCGACGGAGTAACGGGTCGTGGTGCTCTCCCGCCTGATCGAAGACATCGTCAGCACGGATGGCCGGCGTGTGCTCGCCGGCCTGATCCGGCTGACGGGGGACTTCGACGCGGCGGAGGACGCGCTTCAGGAGGCTTACGCCCGTGCCGTGATCGCGTGGCAGCGCGACGGCGTGCCGGACCGGCCCGGCGCGTGGCTGAACACGGTTGCGCGCCGCGTGGCCATCGATCGATTGCGCCAGGGGCGTACGTCGGATCTTCCCGCCGATCTCGCCGCCGTCGAGGTACAGGACGAGGAACAAGCGCCCGACGTCGAGGACGATCGGCTGCGGCTGCTCTTCGTCTGCTGCCACCCGGCGCTGCCGCCCGACGCGCGATCGGCACTCGCCCTGCGCACGCTGGGCGGCCTGTCGACGCGCGAGATCGCGCGCGCGTTCGTCGAGCCGGAAGCGACGACCGCGCAGCGCCTGGTGCGCGCAAAGAAGAAGATTCGTGACGCGCGGATTCCGTTCGAGTCTCCCTCGCTCGAGAAGCTGCCCGAGCGCCTGGACGCGGTGCTCTCCGTGCTGTATCTCATGTTCAACGAAGGTTATACGTCGACCGACGCGGACTCGCTGATCCGTCCGGACCTCGCGCGTGAAGCGATCCGCCTCGGGCGGCTCGCGGTCGAACTGCTGCCGCGCTCGATGGAAGCGCGCGGGCTGCTCGCGCTGATGCTGCTCACCGACGCGAGGCGCGGCGCCCGCATCACCGGCGACGGCGAGCTGGTGCCGCTCGAACGACAGGATCGGACGTTGTGGGACCGGGCGCAAATCGATGAAGGTGTCCGAATTCTCGATGACGCGCTCGCGCGGGGCGAGCCGGGCCCGTATCAGATCCAGGCGGCCATCGCCGCGCTCCATGCCACTGCTGCGGCCTCCGCCGACACCGACTGGCTGCAGATCGCCCTCCTCTACGACACGCTGCTGCGATGGCTGCCGACGCCGGTCGTGGAGTTGAACGCGGCGGTCGCGCACGGCATGACCGGGGACCTCGAGCGCGCACTCGACCGGCTGCTGTGCATCGAACAGGCCGGCGCGCTCTCCCGCTATCACCTGCTGCACGCATCGAAGGCCGAGATCCTGCGACGGCTGGGCCGCTATCCTGCCGCGGCTGATTCGTATCGTGATGCGCTCGCGCTCGTCACGAACCCTTCCGAGCGGCGGCACCTTCACAAGAGATTGCGGGAACTCTCCGCGGGCCCGGCATGAAGCGGCTCCCTGCTGCCCGCCCCACGCTCCGTGGTTTCGTCGTGTTGCCGAGACGATCGTATGGAAGATGGAAACCGAGCTGGCAACCTGGAGCGGGAAGCGGGAAGCGGGAAGCTGGAAGCGGGAAGCTGGAACCTGGAAGCTGGAAGCTATACTGCCCCATGCCCTCACGACCGTTGCACGTGCTCCTCGCCTGGACCCTCGTTGTCGGCGTCTCGTTCCCATCGATCGCCGGCGCCGCAGACCCTGACTGGGCGCAGTTCCGCGGTCCGAACGGCTCCGGCATCGCCACGGCCAGCAACGTGCCCACCGACTTCGGTCCGGCGAAGAACCTTCTGTGGAAGGTGCCCGT
>JBOGIX010000236.1:0-5884 GCA_050744685.1 Vicinamibacterales bacterium
GGCCTGACGTCCGCCGTTTTCTGGACGATGCACACCACGTTCATGACCGACGCCGCGCTGACCTGGCGCATCGGCGTCGAGCTGACGCGAACGGCCCTCTTCTACTCGCTCGACTGGGCGTTTCTAATCGCGCAGCGGTTTCCGACAACGTCGGTGTGCATCGTCATCGCCGCCGTCGCCGCCGCGAACGCTCGTGAGCCGGCCTGCCGCCTTGCTGTTGTTTTTGCCGGAATGCTGCTGGCGATGTTCGGGCTGCTGGTTATCGTTCCCCACGATCGCTATCTGGTCCTGCTGCTGCCCTTTGCGGTGCTGCCCGCGGCCGCCGGCATCGTGCAGGCTGGCCGGGCGATCGAGGCGCTCTGCTCCTCGGTCCGGGCGGCAGCTCTCGCGACGGGCGCAGGAGCGGTCGCGATGGTCGCAGCGGTCGTCATGGTCGCGATCGAGCAGCGAGCGTATGCCGCCGGATTGGAATCGGAAACCGAGTCGGTGGCCACCGCGGGTGCAGTTGACGGGTATGCGCCGCAAACCTATTTCGGCGATGGCCAGACGCAGGACTGCCTTCGCGGGGTGCCCGAGACCGACCTGCTGGTGTGCAACGACGAGCTGGCGTGCGCATACCTCGCTGGACGAGTCGACGCCTGGCTGTTGCCGGACCCGGACATCCGGCGGGTCTGCGTGGTCGAGCGGAACGGTCTCGCCCGCGGGATGTATGCAGGGTCGCAGGTCCTGCCCGATGCCGGAGCGCTTGCGCAGTTCACGTCGGCCTCCGCCGACCGAGCCGTGACCATCGCGCTGCTCGAAACGCCGAAGTTCGGCTACCCGGAGCAGGTGGCAATCGCGGAGAAGCTGGCTCGATCCGTGAGCGGTTCGCTGAGGCCGTGCGGAACCCGCGGCCGGATCGTGCGATTCGATCGCTGAGCGGTGCTGTTTTCACCATGCCGCGTATCTTCATCAGCTACCGCAGGGACGACACAGCCAGCGCCGTGGGCCGCCTTTACGACCATCTCTCGGCCGAGTTCGGCGAGGAAAACGTCTTCAGGGACATCTATTCGATCAGCCCGGGCAGCGATTTCGAGAAGGCGATCGCAGAGACGGTGGCGCGATGCGAGGTCGCGCTCGTGGTGATCGGATCGCGCTGGTTGATGACCGCGCCAGGCGGCCAGCGCGCACGGATTGACGATCCCGACGACTTCGTGCGGCGGGAGATCGAAGCGGTACTCGGCGCGCCGGGCATTCGCGTCATCCCGGTGCTGGTCGAGCGGGGCACCCTGCCTGCGCAACAGTCCTTACCGGCGTCGCTCCGGCCGCTGGTTCGACGCCAGGCCGTCGAACTGACGGACTCACGGTGGGAGTACGACGTCGGACAGCTCGTGGAGAGCCTGATCCTTGCACCCGACGACGACACCCGCGGCGACACGGGTGCGGGAGGTCCAAGTGGGTGGGCGCGGCGCCCGTCGGCGGCCAGGGCGCTGGTCGCTGCAAACCTGCTGGCCGTGGCCGGGCTGATGCTCGAGGTGACGGCGCCGCTCACGCCGTGGTCGGCGCTGTTCGCGTGGATCACGGGCTCGGGGCCGGCGCTCGCCGCAATCGCGACGGCCGTTGCCGCGGCTGTCCTGTTCGTCGTCCGGGGCGCACGCGAGCGGCCCTCTCAGGGCGTGCGGCGCGTGATGCGCCGGCTGCACACCTGGTCGGAGCGACGGTCCACGGCGCCGCTGCTGGCGACATCCCTGGCCGCTCTCGCGCTGGCTATCTGGGCGACGCCGGAAGGCGTGACCATCAGCCGCCGCACCGGGCCGGTCGACGCCGAGTTCTGCACCCGCTTCTTCGTCGATTCACGCATGCAGTCCGATCGTGTGCAGCAATGTCCCGGCGAGAGGAACATCGGGGAATGCGGCGCGATGGCATTCAGCTGCGATCACTATGAGGTCCGCATCTTCACAGGGCTGTTGCCGATCTCACGGCTCGAGACGGCGGTCTCGATTTCCGGCGTCCAGCAGGAAGGAGGCGCCAGGCCCGCCTCGGTCACCTGGGCCGACGGCGCGCTGGAACGGGTGAACGATCCGAAATGGGTGTTCTCGTGGGGTGACGTCGGGCGCACGCTCAACGTCGGCACGCCGCAGGGCGCCATGCCGCGAACGTTCAGCATCTTCGCGACCCGCCAGCACGACGCCAATCATCCGCCGGTCGCGGTCGACGTACGCGTGTCGGTGATCACCGACGTGAGTGCGAAGCCGTTCGAAAAAATCCAGCCATTCACGGTGAACAAGCCATGACGCCCTTCCTATCCGCGCGAGTCCTCGTTCTCATGGTGCTGACGTCTGTTGCCATCGGTACGCGTGCGCCTCGGATGCACGCGCAGGCCGGAGCGGTCCTGTGGATCGACGCGCTCTGCGGATCCGATCCGGTCAGTCGGCACCTGCACCAACGCATGAACGACCTCGCTCGCGCGCGGCAATGGGAGACGCGCACGGCCCCCGGTGGGTGCGAGTGGGTGACGGACACGCTTGCGGCGGCCGCTCGCGAACGCGCGCTCGAGCGGAACGCGCAGGCGATCGCCGCGGCTATCGGCACGCCGTCTGGCGGCCGGACGGTTGTTGTCCTCACGAATTCGATGGTTGCAGCACGTCTTGGGGACTTGCGCCCGGCGGTGCTGAACCCTCGCCTCGTCGCCCGCGACATGTACCTGTTCGCGGCGGATCCAAAACTGCTGTGCGACCGCACGAGGCCAATCAAGGTCGGCTACCTGCGTGGCACGGCGCGGCGTGTTGAAATCGTCGGCACGCTGTCGGCCGATACCGGCCGACTGCCCTCGCAGATCGATGCGCGTGAAGTCGACATGGACGATTTCGCCGCACTGCTCGGAGATTCATCGGGAGGTCTCGACGTGGCCGCGCTCGTGTCCGATGACATCGGCGGCATCTACGAGGAATTCAAAGCGGAGGTGATGGGCCGGAACGCCGCAGTGAAGCCCGTCTCGCTGTGTCAGCCGCCGGACAAATCGGTCAGGCTCGAAAAGCGACTCGACGGCAGCGTTAGTTATCTCAAGGTTGCCATGCCGCCGGATTCCTCGATCGCGTCCGGCTCGCTGGTTGCGCTGATGCGTCCCGGCCAGGAACCCACGGTGGTGCCCCCGCGCGGATGGTTTGCCCGGTGGACGGAATCACTGTTTGCCACCGGGGTCGCGGCGGGACAGCCGGTCAAGCCGTCGGATTTTGCGGACTTCCCGGTGCTCCTCGCTGCGGGCCCCGGCGAGCGTGCGCTGGCCGAGGATCAGGCGCTGCAGCAGGTCCTCAGCCACTGTTACTTCGAAGGAATGTACGACGCGCTTGCCGGCGGGCTGAATCCATGCCGGGAGCGCGCGGACATGTTGTTCGGCGTGTACCTGCTCAGTTCGTACCTCGAAGACACGACCAGTGCGTACAAAGGATGCGCGCTGCAGGCGTATTACGAACTGATGTCGTCGACCTCGCGGCGGCCCGGGACTGCGCGCAAGAACGTGGATCTTCTCAAGGCGCGTCCAGCGCTCGCGGCGTGCCTGAACAATGCCGCGTCGCCTGCGTCGGCGGCACAGCCGTCGCCTGCAGCTCCGCGTGCCGCCTGCGACCCGAGCGACAAGAGCAAGCTCGAAGCGAGGGACTACGGTCCGCACTACGCGTACTACCGCGAGGGCATGAGCGCCATCGCGACCGCGCTCGCCGCTTCGGGCCCGGCGAGGGAGCAGACACTGCGCATGGCCGAAAGCTGCCTGATCAGGGCGCTCGAAATGAGCCAGGAACGTACCTGCGACAAATTCAGCCAGGGCTTGTTCGTGGTGCCGTACGAACCCTCACTCCCACTCGGTATCGTTCACTTGAAAGGCGGGAAGTAGCGTGCCGCTGTCGCGCCGAGCACTATTCGCCCTGGTTCTCTCGTTGTTGCCAGCCGCCGCACGGGGCCAGACCAACGAGCGCAACTACGAAGACTTCGACTTTCACTTCGTCACGCCTGGCGCCCGCGCTGCGGGCATGGGGCGGGCATTCATCGGCCTCGCCGACGATGCGACCGCGGCGGCGAGCAACCCGGCAGGCCTGGCCAACCTGCTGCGCCAGGAGTTCTCGATCGAGTTCATCGGCGCTCGCAATCGCCACACCCGATTCATTCCCAGCGAGGACGGGCAGACGCAGACGTTCGGGTCCACGGCGCTCACTCCGTCCTTCCTCAGCTACGTGATTCCGCATCGCCGCGGGGGCGTGTCCTTCTTCCGGCACGCGGTGCAGGATTACAAAGAGGACTTCGCGTTCCAGGGCCGCTTCATCGAGAGCCTGAACGACTTCGAGGATGGCGCTTTCGGCACGCTCAGTGTCCAGGCGGAAAACTACGGTATGTCGACGGCGTACGTGATTAGCGAGCTCGTGGCGGTAGGAGGGTCGTTCAGCGTGGCCAGGCTGAACCTCGCGGGCGACGCGCGGTCGGGGTCGCCAGACACCAGGGACGGCAACCTGATCCGCTCGAACCCGCGCAATGGGACGACGATGGCCGGAACGGACCTGAGCTGGTCTGGGGTCGCGGGGGTGCTGGTCAAACCGATTCCCGGCGTCGTGCTGGGCGCCACTTACAATGGCGGATCCACGTTCCATCTCACGACACGAATGGTCGGCACCTTTCTTCGCACGCGGATTCCCGGCGATCCGTCGACGCGTGAAAGCGTGGACCGGACGGGCGACGAGTTCGAGGTGGACTACGTGGCGCCGCCGCGCTACTCGGCAGGGGCCTCGTGGCGCATCGGCAACCGGCTGACGGTTCTCGGGGACTGGTCATTCGTCGCGTATTCCAGGCGCGTCAACGAAAACTTCCTGATCGTCGACTTCCAGGATCCCGACGCCGGACTGATTGATGATGAGGCGACGCGCAGGTGCCGCCAGCCATGCGCGTTCTACATCGACGACGTGCACGAGTGGCACGGCGGCGCGGAGTACCGGTTCTACCGCCCGGGATTTACGACAGCGCTACGTGGCGGAGTATTCACCGACCCGGATCACCAGCTGCGCTTCCGCAGCGGCGGCAACAGCCCGAGCCACCCGGCCGACAAGATCCTGAACTTCCGGTTCAACACCGTGCGGCCGAAAACGGACGTCGGCGTGACGGCGGGCCTGGGCATTGCGCTCGCCAATCGCCTGCAGTTCGACGTGGCAGTCACGCACAGTCACGATCTCACGGAGCTCGTCATCTCGACGGTCATCCGCCCGCGATAGCGTCCGCCCGCGAGCGCCTCGATCTCGTCGAGATAGCCGTCCACCACGCTGCGCATCTGGGCCTTCTCGCAGTACGCGAGATTGCGTTCGATCTGCGCGTCGCGCGCCCGCGGCGCTGCGAGGAACGCCTCCAGCGCCGCCGCTAGCCGTCCGGCGTCGTCGAACTGGAGGAACGTCATGTCGAGCCCGAGGTTGCTCGTCAGGTGCAGGCCGGGCACGTCGGCGGCCACGATGGCGGCGCCGTACATCGCGGCCTGCATGGCGACGGACGACGCCCCGGTGGCCGTCCGGTAGGGCAGGAGCGCCGCCGCGCATTGCTGGAAAAGCGGCGGGACGGACGCTTCGGCCACGTATCCGTGAAACGTCACGTTCGGATATGCGGCATACGCGCGCTGCATGGCCGAGAGGTACCCCGGCGAGTACACCGAATCGCTGCCGGCGACGTGCAGGTGCACGGGATGTCCGGCGCGATGCAGCCGCACCACGGCGTCGAGCACCACCTCGAGCCGCTTGTAGGAGCCGAAGCGGCCGAAGGCGAGGAGCGCGTTCGGGTCGCGGACGATGCCGGCGACCGGCGGCAGGCCGGGCACGCCGAGCGGCCGGAACCGGGCGCGGCGCACGTGATAGCGGCGCTGCAGCAGCGTGGCGTATTC
>JBOGIX010000237.1:0-3333 GCA_050744685.1 Vicinamibacterales bacterium
CATTCTACGCGATCCGCGAGCGGGTGACGTTCCCATCCGGAGCCGGTGCTCGCGCCGAGAGCTCGGCCCGTTGAATCACATCGGCGGGATCCCGCCCGAGCGGCGGCGGGGCGCTCGTTCAGGACGGGCTGGGGCTGCTGTTCGTGCGCCGGTCCGGCGAGCTTCGTCCCAGGAGCGCAACGAGATTGGCCAGCTCGGACGGCTCGAATGGCTTGGTCACGAAGGCCTGAAACCCCGCCTCCTCGGCGGCAAGGCCATCGCCGACCGACGCATTGGCGGAGACCGCCACAGCGGGTATGTTTCCCCCCTGAGACGGCGGTCGGTCCCGCAATCGGCGGATTAGCGCGTGCCCGTCTTCTTCGGGCATGGCAATGTCGCTGAGCAGCACGTCTGGCGGATCACGTTCGATCGCCGAGAGCGCTTCCGCAACGTTTGACGCGGTGCTCACGTGCGCGCCGTAATGTGTCAGTGTCGCGTCGAGCAGGGCGCGCGCATCGTCTTCGTCGTCCACGACGAGCACGTGCACGCCGCGAAGCAACGCGTCATCGATACGCACGGCGGCGCGCGGCTCCTTGCCGGCACCGGCCGGTCCTTCCTCTCTCGCTGCCGCGGCGGCGACCGATGGGAGGTACACCTCGAAGGTAGAACCCTGGCCGCGGCCGGCGCTGCGCACCGTGATCGTCCCGCCATGGAGCTCGACGAGCTGCCTGGCGATGGCCAGGCCGAGCCCGAGGCCGCCGTACTCGCGAGTCGTCGTTCCGTCTGCCTGCCAGAACCGATCGAAGACGAACGGCTGGGACGCGGGATCGATGCCTGCGCCGGTATCCTGCACCAACAACCGGTAGCCGTTGTCGCGAACGAGCCGGACGTCGATCCGTCCGCCCGGCGGCGTGAACTTGACAGCGTTCGAGAACAGGTTCCAGACGATCTGCTGCAGCCGGACGGGATCGCCGTAAGTGACCGCGGGGCCGGGGCCGAGGTCCACGCCGAGCTTCAGTTGCTTGGCTGCGGCTGCCGGTCGGATGACGTCGACGGCGGCCGTGACGATCGCTGCCAGGTCCGCCTCGCGCACGCGCAGCCCGGGACGCCCGCTGACGATGCGCGACATGTCGAGGAGATCTTCGATGAGCAGCGTCTGTGCCTGCGCGTTGCGTTCGATGGTCGCGAGCCCCTTCGCCTGGGACGCGGCGTCGAGCCGGCCCGAGCGCAGCATGCGCGCCCAGCCGAGCACGGCGTTCAGCGGCGTGCGCAGCTCGTGCGACAGCGTGGCCAGGAACTCGTCCTTGATGCGGTTCGCTTCGCGCTGGCGCTCGATCGCCTCCACCATGCGATCGAGCATCTCGTTGAACGCGCGGATGACGACCCCGACTTCGTCCTCGGAGTGGGAGGCGGGCGCGCGGAGCGAGTAGTTACGGGTGGCGGAAATCGTGCGCGCCGTGGCCGCCAGATCCAGCAGCGGCGAGGCGATGGCCCGCTGCATTCGCGAGGTCATCAGAAAGGCCGCGCCGGTCGCGAGCACGAGCAACCCGACTACCGTGGCTGCGCCGACCCGCAGGCGCTCGTACAGGTCGGCGAGGCCGCGCCGGATGTACAGCGTGCCGACGCGCTTCTCGTTCACCTCCACGGGCGCGACCATCTCAATCGCGCTCCAACTGAAAAACGATCCATCAGCCGGCTGCTCGGGGCAGCGGCGAGCGGGATCGGCTCGATAGCTGCTGAAGACGGACCCCTCGAGATGGTAGAGGCAGCCCATCTCCACCGACGGACGAAGCGTGAGGACGCCGAGGATCTCGCTGGCTACTCGTTCGTCGTTGAACTCGAGCGCGGCGCCGCTGTTCTCGGCGAGCACGAGCGCATGCGCGGCAAGGTCGTCGCGCAGCTCCCCGCGGAAACGAAGCAGGTCCCACGTCAGGAAGCCGATGCTCGCCAGGATGAGGGCCGCGGTCGTCGACGTGAGCGACAGGAGCAGCAGCTTGCGGCGGACCGGCAGATCGCGGAAGGGAATCACGTCAGCCTCGCCGCGCCAGCCGCAGCAGGTGCGAGCTGATTCGCAGATCGGCGCGCTCGGCCGCGCCACCATCGATCTCGAACCGGACGCTGCCGTTCCGGATGATGAAGTTGACCATGCCGCCCTGCGCCAGAAAGTCCGGCTTCTCGCCGACGAGCAAGGTCGACGAGCCGCGCGCTGCGTCCAGGTACGGCTTGGCGGCCACATCGTGCGGGACGAAGACAACATTGCAGGCGGGATCGGGCGCGCGAATCACGCGCGCTTCCACCTGGCGCCCCTCCACGACCTCGCCGCGGATGGCCTCCTGCAGCGCCTCGCCAAAGGGATTGCGCTCCGCCACACAGATCGTGATCGGCGCCGGCTTGACCGGCGCCGGCCAGCGGACGAACTTGACGAAATTGAACAGGTAAACGGCCTTGACCTGGTACTCGAGCGGGACTTCCTGCGCGTGCGCGGCGGCGCCAATCATCAGTGCCAGCAGCAACACCGCGGAACTCGTGCGGATGGCGTGCGCGATGGCCGACGTGCGCTTATGCGGCATGGACGGCGCGGCTGCCCTCAGAAGCCCCACGCGAGGCGTGCGTAGATCGCACGCTCGATCTCGCCGCGCGAGCCCGGAGGACCGAACTCGGGGTGATGCGCATGCAGCAGGTTCCGGCCGATCAACGAAATCTCCGCCTGTCTCCACCCGAGCCAAGCCACCCGGAGGTTCAATTCCGAGTAGCCCGGAATGCCCTCGCCGCCCGGATCGACGGGCATGTGCCGAACCGCTGACAGATGTCGAAAAAATCCGTCGACCTGGAAGCGCGCCGGCAGGTCGAGCGCCGATCGCAGCCCGATCTGATGGCGCGGCGTCGAACCGGCCAGCAGCACGCCGTTGTTGAGGTCGGCGCCCGACGCGTCGAGGTCCATATCGACGTGCGCGTAGCTCGCCGAGAATCGCGACGCGCGCGTTGGCGAGTACGTGACGAGCGTTTCGACGCCGCGGCTATGCCCGGACGTGAGGTTCATGTTTTCTATGGGCACGACGATGCCCTGGCGCACCGGGTCGGTGAACGGCGCGCCCTGTTCGAGCGACGCGAGATCGCGATACCGATTGTGGAACGCGGCGAGGTCCGCGGAAAGCGAGCTGGTCGGCGACCAGCGATAGCCTGTCTCGAACGCCAGGAGCTGCTCGGAATCAAACGTCCCGCTCCCGAGGAGACGCACGAACGTACTCGGAGGGATGGCTGCGACATCCACGGCGATATCGCGCTCGTGGCGGGTGGGGACGCGACCCGCGCGGGAGACGGCGCCCCAGACCACGAGTGTGCGGGACGGCTCCC
>JBOGIX010000238.1:0-11895 GCA_050744685.1 Vicinamibacterales bacterium
CCAGTGCATCGCCGGATCTTGGTCGGGATGCGCGATATGGGTTTGGCTTCGAACCGTGCGTACCGCAAATGCGCGAAGATTGTCGGCGAGGTGATGGGCAACTATCACCCGCACGGCGATGCCTCGATCTACGACACGCTCGTGCGGCTGGCGCAGGACTTCAACATGCGTTATCCCCTGGTCGACGGCCAGGGGAACTTCGGCTCGATAGACGACGACCCGCCCGCGGCGATGCGCTACACCGAGGCGCGGCCCGAGCCGGCAGCCGAAGCGATGATGGCGGATCTCGACAAGGAGACCGTTGACTTCGTTCCCAACTACGACGAGACCACCGAAGAGCCGACCGTCCTGCCGACGACGTTCCCGAACCTGCTGGTGAACGGATCGGCGGGCATTGCCGTCGGCATGGCGACCAACATCCCGCCCCACAACATGCGGGAGGTCATCGACGCCGTCATCGGCATCATCGAGCACCGCGCCGACTCGCGTGACGCCAGGCTCCACACGGTCCTCAAGGCGATCCCCGGGCCCGATTTTCCCACCGGCGGTTACATCGTCGGCAGCCAGGGGATCTTCAGCGCCTACACGACGGGGCGCGGCTCGATCACCATGCGCGCGAAGGCGAGCATTGAAGAGAGCAAGAAGGGCGACAGGGTCTCGATCGTCGTGTCGGAAATTCCCTACCAGGTCAACAAGAAGCGGCTGCTCGAGAAAATCGGGGAGCTGTATCGCGAGAAGACCATCGAAGGCATCTCGGACCTGCGCGACGAGTCCGACCGCGAGGGCATGCGGATCGTCATCGAGCTGCGCCGCGGTGAAGTGCCGGAGGTCGTGCTCAACAACCTCTACAAGCACACCCAGCTGCAGACGACCTTCGGCGTGATCATGCTCGCGATCGTCGCCGGGCGGCCGCGTGTGCTGCCGCTGCTGGACATTCTCGAGCACTTCGTCGAGTTCCGCCGCGAAGTCGTGCGGCGGCGCACCGAGTTCGAGCTCCGCAAGGCGGAGGCGCGCGCCCACATCCTGGAAGGCCTGAAGATCGCCCTCGATCACCTCGACGAGGTCATCAAGCTGATTCGCGGCTCGAAGAGCCCCGCGGAAGCGCGGGAAGGCCTGATGACGCAGTTCCAGCTGTCGCAGGTCCAGTCGCAGGCGATCCTCGACATGCAGCTGCAGCGCCTCACCGGCCTCGAGCGGCAGAAGATCGTCGACGAGCTCGCCGAGATCCTGCGCACGATCGAACGGCTCCGCGCCATTCTCTCGAGCGAGGAGCTGCTGATGCAGGTGGTCGTGTCCGAGCTGAAGGCCGTGCGCGATCGCTTCGGCGACGACCGCCGCACCGAGATCCTCCAGGAAGAAGGGGAGCTGCGCATCGAGGATCTGATCGCCAACGAGGAGATGGCGATCACCGTCACGAACACCGGCTACGTCAAGCGCACGGCGATCTCCACCTACCGCGCGCAGCGCCGCGGCGGCAAGGGACGCATCGGCATGCGCACGCGCGAAGAGGACTTCGTCAGCCACCTGTTCGTCGCGTCGACCCACGCCTACATCATGATCTTCTCGGATCGGGGCCGCGCCTACTGGCTCAAGGTCCACGAGATCCCCGATGTCGGTCCGGGCGGCAAGGGCAAGGCGATCGCCAATCTCGTGTCGATGGAGGAAGGCGAGAAGATCGCCGCGCTCCTGACCGTCAAGGAATTCCCCGGCGAGGAAGGGCAGCAGTTCATCGTCATGGGCACCCGGAAGGGTGTGGTGAAGAAGACCGACCTCTCGCTCTTCAGCAACCCGCGCGCCGGCGGCATCATCGCCATGGGCGTGGAGGAAGGGGACTCGGTGATCGCCGTCGAGCTGTCGGACGGCACCGAGCAGGTCTTCCTCGGCACCAGCAACGGCATGGCCATTCGCTTCGAAGAGAGCGACGTTCGCTCCATGGGGCGCGCGGCCTACGGTGTGCGCGGCATCTCGCTGCGCGAGGACGACGAGGTCGTCGGCATGGCGGTCGTGCGGCAGGGCGGCACGATGCTGAGCGTGGCGCAGAACGGTTACGGCAAGCGCACCGACCTCGAGGAATACCGGGTCCAGTCGCGGGGTGGTGTCGGCATCATCAACATCCAGACCTCGGACCGCAACGGCAAGGTCGTCGGCATGGCCTACGTCGATACCGAGGACGAGGTGATGCTGATCACGCAGCAGGGGATGATCCTGCGGATGAAGGCGGGCGACGTGCGCGTCATCGGCCGCGCCACGCAGGGCGTACGGCTGATCGAGATGGACGAAGGCGATCGCGTCGTCGCCGTCGCCAAGCTGGCGGAGAAGGAAGTAGAGGCGGCGGCGCCGGAGAACGGCACGCCCGCCGCCGAGTAGCAAGCCGGGCCGGCGTTGCTACGCCGGCTCGAGCCTCGCGTATTTCGCCAGCAGCTTCTTCACGCCGACCGAGTTGAAGCGGACGGTGATCTTCATGTCGTCGTTGTGCTCTTCGACGGCGGTCACCGTTCCCACCCCGAACTGCGGGTGGCGGACGCGCATGCCCGACGCGATGCTGCTCGCGGACTGATCCTCGTCCTCATACGCGTAGGCTGCACCCGGCTCCTTGAACCGGGCCGGCCGTCCCTTGCGCCCGTACGGGTTGGTGCGGAACTCGTAGTGCGCGTGCGAGAAGCTGCTGGCGTAGCGCGTACTCGCCGGCGTGGCGATGCGGTCCACGAGCTCGGACGGGATCTCGTCCAGGAACCGCGACGGCTCGCACGACTGGTACTCGCCGAAGACCCGCCGCCGCGCGGCGCCGGTGAGCACCAGCTGCTGGCGCGCCCGCGTCATGCCCACGTAGCACAACCGGCGCTCTTCCTCGAGCTCGGCTTCGTCCTCTCCCGAGCGCGAGTGCGGAAAGAGTCCTTCCTCCAGCCCGGCGATGATTACCGTCGGGAACTCGAGCCCCTTGGCCGCGTGCATCGTCATCATCCAGACGTTGGACTCGCGGGTCCCTGACTCCTCGTCGGCCTCCGACAAGAGCGACAGGCGGTCGACGAACCCGCCGAGCGAGGCCTCCGGCTCGCGCGTTTCGTACTCGCGCGCGGCGGAGACGAGCTCCATGAGGTTCTCGATGCGCTCGTTGGCCTCTTCGCTGTTTTCGTCCCGCAGATCGTTCAGATAGCCGCTGCGGTCGAGCATCTTGCCGATCACGATTGAGACGGAGTCCTGGCGCGCGGCGTCGAAGAGCTCCGCGATCAGGTCCCGGAAGACGCGGAGGGCCGATACGGCGCGGTTGGCGAGCTTCGCTTCGTCGACGGCGTACAGGAGCCGCGCCCAGAGCGAGCGTGCGGAGACGACCTCCTGGAGCCCCGCCGCAAGGAGCGGCGGCGCATCGGCGATCACCGCGTCGGGATCGATTGCGTGCAGGGAGTCCATCACGCCCTTGCCGATGCCCCGCGCCGGCACGTTGATCACGCGCCGCAGGCTCACATCGTCGTGCGGGTTGATGATCAGCTTGAGGTAGGCGAGCGCGTCCTTGATTTCCTTGCGCTCGTAGAACCTGACGCCGCCGATGATCTTGTAGGGAATGCCCTCGCGCATCAGCGAGTCTTCAATCGCGCGCGACTGCGCGTTGGTCCGATACAGCACCGCGATCATCGACTCGACGTCGGCGGCGCGCGCCTGGCGGATCGAACGCGTGATGAAGTCCGCCTCCTCGAGCTCGTCGTTCCCGCGGAAGTAGACAATGCGGGAGCCGCCCTTGCGATCGGTCCAGAGGCGCTTGTCCTTGCGGTTGCGGTTCTGGCTGATCACCGCGCTCGCGGCGTCCAGGATGACCTGCGTCGATCGGTAGTTCTGTTCGAGCTTGACGATGGTGGCTTCCGGGAAGTCGTGCTCGAAGTCGAGGATGTTCTTCAGATCGGCGCCGCGCCACTTGTAGATCGACTGGTCCGGGTCGCCGACCACGGCGAGGTTCCGATACGCCTCAGCAAGCCGTTTGATGAGCAGATACTGCGGCCGGTTGGTGTCCTGGTACTCGTCGACCATCACGAACCGGAACTTGTGCGCGTAGTAGTTGCGCGTCTGCTCGGACGATTCGAAGAGCTCGACGGTCTTCAGCAGCAGATCGTCGAAGTCGAGCGCGTTGGAGTCCTTCAACGCAACCAGGTACTTCTCGTAGATCTTCGCGATCTGCTCGTCGCGGAGGTTCCATTGGCCGCGCAGCGAGTCGGGCCCTTCCATGCGGTTCTTGGCGTGGCTGATTCGCGACAGGGCGGCACGGGGCGGCACGAGCTTGTCGTCAATGCCGAGCTCGCGCGACGCCTGTTTCACCACGGCGACCTGATCGGAGGAGTCGTAGATCACGAAGTCGCGCGACAACCCGATCTTCGGCGCCTCCCGCCTGAGCAGGCGCGCGCAGAGGGCATGGAACGTGGAGAGCCAGATACCACCGGCATCGGTGCCGATGAGCCCTTCGACGCGCTGGCGCATTTCCTGCGCCGCCTTGTTCGTAAAGGTGACGGCGAGCACCTCGTCGGCCTTCGCATGCGCGTCGCCAATCAGGTAGGCGATGCGATAGGTGATGACCCGGGTCTTGCCAGACCCGGCCCCCGCAAGAATGAGCAGGGGACCTTCGCAGTGCAGGACCGCCCGCCGCTGTTCGGGGTTGAGTTTTTCGAGGAAATCCATGAGGGGACGCTCCAGTATACCGCTCGGTGCTTCGCACCTCGCGGCTCGTCGGTCGTACTCTCGGCACTCGGGGCTCGGTACTCGGGGGCTCGGCTGGACTTGTCGGTCAACGCTGGCAGCTCTTTTGGTAGTAGATTTGGAGGCACTAAACACATGAGCAAGAGCAATAACGTCAATCCTGGTCAATACAAGGTCGCCGGCCGCGAGCGGATGGGCGAGAACCTGGGACAGGAAAAGTCCAAGCAGCAGCTCGTCAAGAACCGCGAACGTGCAGAGCCAAAAACCAGGACCGGAAAGAAGCGATAAGACGACCGCTGCACCTTTGACACGCTTCGCACGCCGGCTCCTCAGGAGTCCGTGAAGAAGCTGCCCGACTCGTGCCACGAGCCGTTCGGCTGGCCGGAGTTGTTTGTCCGACAGCACGTGAAGCCGTCGTGTGAGTTCCAGGTGCGTCTCCAACTCGCCAGTCGACCCGATCGCGATACACAGGTGATGGATGTACCGCCCGTCTTCTCCGCAGGACCGGCCCTCGGCGACGTTTGCCGGGATTGATACTGCGGCGCGCCGGATTTGCGCGCTCAGTTCAAAGCGCTCCTCCATCGGCAAACTCTTCACGAGTTCGTACACGGCGACGGTCAGATCCATGGCGACCTGCCACGCAATGAGGTCGCGGAAACTTCGAACAGGGTCCTCGCTCATAAGCGATCTCGCTTTCTCCAATGCCAAAGCGCCCTCGAGATCGCAATTACCGACAGGTTTCGCAGCCAAGTGCAATGAATCCGAGAACGCGCGCATTCCACTGGCAACGAACGTTCCAGCCGAGCCGAGAGCCCTGAGCCCCGCCCCGAGCCCCGAGCCGAGCCCCGAGTACCGGGTACCGAGAACCGATTTTGCGAGCAGCGAAGCTGCGAGCCGCGACGAGGCCCACATGAGCCACCGGGCCCGTAGTACCATTTACGGATGCCCGCGACTCTGTTCAAAAAAGTCTGGGACCTGCATACGGTGCGAATGTTGCCCAACGGGCAGACGCAGCTCTTCGTCGGGTTGCACCTGATCCACGAGGTCACCAGTCCGCAGGCGTTCGACATGCTCCGCGCGCGCGGCTTGTCGGTCCGGCGGCCGGATCGCACCGTTGCGACGGTGGATCACATCGTGCCGACGCGCGACCAGCGCCGGCCCTTCAGCGACCGCATGGCCGAAGACATGCTCGCGGCGCTGGAGCGCAACACGAAGCGCGCGGCGGTGCCGTTGTTCGATCTCAGCAGCGGGTCGCAGGGCATCGTCCATGTGATCGGGCCGGAGCTCGGCATCACGCAGCCGGGCATGACGATCGCGTGCGGCGACAGCCACACCTCGACGCATGGCGCGTTCGGCGCGGTTGCCTTCGGGATCGGAACCTCGCAGGTTCGCGACGTGCTCGCGTCGCAGTGTCTGGCGATGGATCCGTTGAAGGTGCGCCGGATCACGGTGACCGGGCGGCTGGCGCCGGGCGTGTACGCCAAGGACGTGATCCTCGAGATCATCGGCCGCCTGGGCGTGAATGGCGGCGTTGGTTACGCCTACGAGTACGCCGGCGACACGATCTCGCGCATGTCGATGGACGAGCGGATGACCATCTGCAACATGTCCATCGAAGGCGGCGCGCGCGTTGGCTATGTGAACCCGGACGATGTGACGGTGGACTACCTGCGGGGCCGCAGGTTTGCGCCGCAGGGGCAGGCGTTCGACCACGCCGCGGAGTGGTGGAAGAGCATGGCGTCCGACCCCGATGCCTCGTACGACGACGAAGTCGCGATCGACGCCGCGGCGATCCGGCCGCGTGTCACGTGGGGGATCAATCCCGGCCAGTCGATCTTCGTCGACGAGCTGCTCCCGGCGCCGTCGGACGTGCCGGCGGACGATCGTCCGTCCGTCGCCGAAGCGCTCGAGTTCATGGGCTTCGGCGCCGGCCAGCCGATCAAGGGCACGCGGATCGACGTCGCCTTCGTCGGCTCGTGCACCAACGCGCGCCTGTCGGATCTGCGCGAGGCGGCGCGCGTCGTGCGCGGCCACCGCGTTGCGCCCAATGTGCAGGCGCTGGTCGTGCCGGGATCGCAGGCCGTGCGCGCCGCGGCCGAGCGCGAGGGCCTCGACCGGGTGTTCACGGACGCGGGATTCGAGTGGCGCGGCGCCGGCTGTTCGATGTGCCTCGCCATGAACCAGGACCGGCTCGAAGGACGCCAGATCTGCGCCTCGTCGTCCAACCGGAACTTCAAGGGCCGGCAGGGTAGTCCGACCGGGCGCACGCTGCTCATGAGTCCGGCCATGGTGGCAGCCGCCGCAGTCGCCGGCGAAATCGTCGACGTGAGGGAGATGGCCAGTGGCGATTGAGCGCATCGTCCGGATCGAAGGGACCGGGCTGCCGCTTCGCGGCAACGATATCGATACCGACCGCATCATCCCGGCGCGGTTTCTGAAGTCGGTGTCGTTCGAGGGCCTCGAGAGGCACCTTTTCGAGGACGACATCAAGCAGGCGCACGAGCACGGCGGCACGCACGCGCTGACCGATCCCAGATTCGCGTCGGCCGCGATCCTCGTCGTCAATCGCAACTTCGGGTGCGGGTCGTCGCGCGAGCACGCGCCGCAGGCGATTCGCCGCCGCGGGATCAGGGCCGTGGTCGGGGAATCGTTCTCGGAGATCTTCTTCGGCAACTCCGTGGCGCTCGGGATGCCGTGCGTCGTGGGCGATCGGGCCGGCGTCGAGCGCCTGCAGCGGACGATCGAATCGGAGCCGGCGGCGCCGATGACGATCGATCTCGAGACTGGAGAGCTCCGGTGTCGCGATTGGTCGACGAAGATCGCGCTCCCGCAAGGGGCGCGCGAGTCGTTCCTGGACGGCTCGTGGGACGCGACCGGGCTGCTGCTCGATCGGTACGAGGAAGTCGAGCAGACGGCGGCTCGCCTGCCTTATCTCGAATGGAGCACGCAGGTCTGACGCCGCTGCGGTGATCCCAAAGACTCGTGGCTTCCGCCTTGAGGCGGGCGATCTCCATGGAATTCTTCCGGCTGAAGCCGGAAGCCACACATTTCTTCACCAGTCGGGTGGCTTCCGCCTTGAGGCGGAAGAAGATCGTACCCGCGCGGCGCACTTCCGGCTGGGAAGAAGCCGGAAGCCCCCCGTCTCGGTCGAGGGTTCAGTCGCGTTCGGCCGCCGGCATGGGCGGCGCGAGCTGGCGGACGGCGGCGAGGAACGCGTCCGCCGCGTGCGAGAGCTCGACGCTGCGCCGGAACACGAGACGGACATGGCGCTGCGCGCTGAGCTCCGGCACCTTGACGGCGACCAGCCGCCCAGCCGCGAGCTCCGCGAGCGCCACCCGGCGCGGAAGCACCGCGACGCCGAGTCCCATCTCGACAGCCCGCTTGATCCCGTCGAGGCTCGGCAGCGCGACGCGGATGTTGATCGCCGCGTGCTTCCGTTCGTAGAGCCGCAGCACACGGTCGCGGGCAGGTGACGGATCGTTGTGCGCGATCACCGTCTCGGTGCCGACCTCCTGAATCGAGACCCGCTTGCGGCTCGCCAGCCGGTGCCCCGGGTGCGCGAGCATCACGAGCTCGTCGTGGCCGAGCGACACGGTTTGCAGCGCACGCTCCGCGGGCGAGAACGTCAGCACGCCGAAGTCGATCGTGCGGTCGAGAATCGCGGCAGGGATGTGGCGCGAGGGCAGGCGGCGCACGTCAATCATCACCTGGGGATGCGCCCCGCCAAAACCGGCAATCACGGGCAGCAGCGAGTGGACCGCGGCCTCGTTCGCGCCGATCACCACGCGGCCGCGACGCACCTCCTGCAGCTCGCGCACCGCCTGCTCGGCGTCGGACGCCAGCGTCAACAGCCGGCCCGCGTAGTCCTGCAGCAGGCGTCCAGCTTCCGTGAGCGTGCCGTCTCGCGAGGACCGATCGAACAAGCGGTCCCCCAGCTCTTCTTCGAGCCGCTTGATGGCCTGGCTCACTGCCGGCTGGGTACGGTGGAGCTTCTTGGCCGCCTTCGAGAAGCTGCGCTCCGCGGCGACGGTCGCAAAAACGGCGAGGTCCGGCAGCTGCATTGGGCCATCATAATCGGCTGTTATCTAAATGCAAATGTTATAAATTGGACACGCGGTCGTCAGGCGGGTTACAAAGGGTGAGGATCGGAGGACCAATGTCTTCAAACCGGCTGATTATCTTCGACACCACGCTGCGGGACGGTGAGCAGGCCCCGGGCTTTTCCATGCGGATCGACGAAAAGCTCAAGATGGCGCGCCAGCTTGCGGCCCTCGGTGTGGACATCATCGAAGCCGGTTTCCCCATCGCGTCTGAGGCCGACGCGCAGGCGGTCCGTACGATTGCCACGCACATCCAGGGCCCGGTGATCGCTGCGCTCGCGCGCTGCAATCGCGCCGACATCGAGCGCGCCGCGTGGGCGCTCGAGCCGGCCAAGCGCAAGCGCATCCACGTCTTCATTGCCACCTCCGACCTGCATCTCGAGCGCAAGCTGCGGATGTCGCGCTCGCACTGCCTCACGGTGGCGATGGACGCCATCCGCTTCGCGCGCACGTTCACCGACGATGTGCAGTTCTCGGCGGAAGACGCCACGCGCAGCGATCCCGAGTTCCTGTGGCACGTCGTCGAGGCGGTCATCCAGTCTGGCGCCAAGACGATCAACCTGCCCGACACGGTCGGCTACTCGACGCCAGACGAGCTGCAGAAGTTCTTCTCCGGGTTGATCAACCGCGTCCCGAGCTCGGACCAGGTCACGTGGAGCGCGCATTGCCACGACGACCTGGGCCTGGCCGTGGCCAACACGCTCGGCGCCCTGGCCGGCGGCGCACGCCAGGTCGAGTGCACGGTCAACGGCATCGGCGAGCGTGCCGGCAACGCGTCGCTCGAGGAGCTGGTGATGACGACGCGTATCCGATCCGATCGTCTGCCGTACACCTGCGCCATCGATACGAAGCAGATTTACGCAGCCAGCCAGCTGCTCACGTCGCTCACCGGCGAGGCCGTGCAGGCGAACAAGGCGATCGTCGGCCGAAACGCGTTCGCGCACGAGGCTGGCATCCACCAGGACGGCATGCTCAAGGATCGCCGCACCTACGAGATCATGCGGCCTGAAGACGTCGGCGTGCCGGACACCACGCTGGTGCTCGGCAAGCATTCGGGCCGCCATGCCGTCCAGCGCCGCTGCGAGCAGCTGGGCGTCACGCTGGAGCGCCACGAGCTCGATCGGGTGTACCGCGCGGTCATCGGCCTCGCCGATCGCGAGAAGACGGTCAACGAGTCCGACCTGCTCAACATCGTCGCGCAGGTGCGATCCTCGACGGACACGGAGCCGGCGCCGGTCTTCGCGCAGCACGCGGTTGCCGACTTCGCCAGCACGCCTGCGGAAAAAGGTTACGGTCACGGCGTATAAGACTGAGGCCGGCTGTTGCGCGCTGAACGCGGCGGCAACGCCACTCCTCCGCGCTGCGTGCGTCGACTGACCAATCCCGGATGAAAGCGTCCATTCTTCTCCTGCCCGGCGACGGCATCGGGCCCGAAGTCGTCGCCGCGGCCGAGCGTGTGCTCCGCGCCATCGCCGATCGGTTCAATCACCAGCTCCAGCTGACCAGCGGCGTCATCGGTGGCGCTGCGCTGACCAGCGGTCTCCCGGCTCTGCCCGATGCGACGCTGGACGCGGCCCGGGCTGCCGACGCCATCCTGCTTGGCGCGGTCGGGAACCCCGCGTTCGACAAGTCCCCCCCCGCAGAACGCCCCGAGGCGGCGCTGCTGAAGATCCGCCGCGAACTGGGTCTTTACGCCAACCTGCGGCCCGCGCGCGTGTGGCCGGGCCTGGAATCGGCAGGACCGCTCAAGCCGGAGGTGCTGGCCGGGACCGATCTCCTGATGTTCCGGGAGCTGACCGGCGGCCTCTATTACGGAGAGCCGCGCGGCTATTCGGAAGACGGCAACAGCGCGCAGAACACGATGCGGTATTCGCGCGACGAGGTCACGCGGATCGCGCAGCGCGCGTTCGAGGCGGCACGGCTGCGCCGCAAGCGGCTCACGTCGGTCGACAAGGCCAACGTGCTCGAGACGTCGCGGCTCTGGCGCGAGGTCGTCACCGCCGTGGCCGCAGACTACGCGGACGTGACACTCGATCACATGCTGGTCGATACGTGCGCCATGAAGATCGCCTATGCGCCCTCGTCATTCGACGTGATCGTCACGGAGAACATGTTCGGCGACATCCTGTCGGACGAGGCGGGCGCTGTGGTGGGATCGCTGGGACTGCTGCCGTCGGCGAGCCTGGGGGACGGCGCAGGGCTGTTCGAACCGGTGCACGGATCGGCGCCGGACATTGCCGGCCGCAATATCGCCAACCCCATCGGCGCCATTGCGTCTGCGGCCATGCTGCTGCGGCACGCCTGCGGCCTCGACGCCGAGGCCCGCGCGATCGAGGAGGCCATCGCCGGCACGCTGTCGGCCGGGATCAGGACCGCAGACCTCGCCGGCAAGGGTCAGGCTTCAATCGGGACCCGGGAGATGGCAGAGGAGATCGTGAAGCGGATAGGCTGATCTTCCGCCTGAAGGCGGAAGCCACCCGCCTTCGCGCTGCCCTCGCGGTCGCTTCGGTGCGGCAAGGCCCGAGTTTTCCACCCGGCGTCCAACGCCCGAGCCTTCCGAGTACCGAGCCCCGAGTACCGAGCCCCGAGTACCGATTATTCGACCGTGACGCTCTTCGCGAGGTTCCGTGGTTGATCGACGTCGCAGCCGCGCCGCACGGCGATGTGGTACGAGAGCAGCTGCAGCGGGACCACGGCGAGAATCGGCGTCAGGAGCGCGTGCGACGCCGGAATCGTGATCAGGAAATCGTTTTTTGGATCGAGCAGATGGTCCATGCCCTGGTGATTATCCGTGGTGAGCGCGATCACCGCCCCGCCCCGCGCCTTCGCTTCCTGGACGTTGCCGATCATCTTCTCGAAGACGTGATCGTGGGGAGCGATGGTCACCACCGGCATCTCCTCGTCGATGAGCGCGATGGGACCGTGTTTCATCTCTCCCGCCGGGTACCCCTCGGCGTGGATGTATGAGATCTCCTTCAGCTTCAACGCCCCTTCGAGCGCGATCGGATAGTTGATGCCTCGCCCGAGATACAGGAAGTCGCTGCGCTGATAGAAGCGCCTGGCGATCTCTTCGGTGATCGGTTCGCACTTGAGCGCCTGTTCGAGCTGCATCGGC
>JBOGIX010000239.1:0-3965 GCA_050744685.1 Vicinamibacterales bacterium
GCTCAAAGGACGCTTCGCCGGAATCGCTGCGCAGCCGATGATCGATTATCTGAAGAGCCTCGGTATTACCGCCATCGAGCTTATGCCGGTGCATGCCTTCATCGACGACCGTCACTTGGCCGCGCGAGGCCTGCGCAACTACTGGGGCTACAACACGCTGTCGTATTTCGCGCCGGATCTGCGGTACGCGTCGTCAAACTCGCCGCTCGAGAGCGTGCGCGAGTTCAAGATGATGGTGCGGGCGCTGCATGCGGCGGGCCTCGAAGTGATCCTCGACGTGGTCTACAACCACACGGCGGAAGGAAATCATCTCGGACCGACGCTCTCCCTGCGGGGCATCGACAACTCGTCGTCGTACCGGCTGCAGCCGCACGATGCGCGGTTTTACCAGGACTTCACCGGGTGCGGGAACACACTCAACATGCGCAGTCCGCGCGTGCTGCAATTGATCATGGACAGCCTGCGCTACTGGGTGCAGGAGATGCACGTCGACGGGTTCCGCTTCGATCTCGCGAGCGCACTGGCTCGTGAGTTGCATGCCGTCGATAAGCTTGGAGCCTTCTTCGACATCATCCATCAGGATCCCGTGTTATCGCAGGTGAAGCTCATCGCCGAGCCGTGGGACCTCGGCGAGGGCGGCTATCAAGTCGGCAACTTCCCCACCAAGTGGACGGAATGGAACGGCAAGTACCGCGACAGCGTTCGGCGCTTCTGGCGCGGCGACGACAACGTGCTCTCGGAGCTCGCCACGCGGCTGTCGGGGAGCAGCGATCTGTACGAGCAGAGCGGCCGGCGTCCGTATGCGAGCGTCAATTTCATCACGGCGCACGACGGCTTCACGCTGGCCGATCTCGTCAGCTACAACGACAAGCACAACGAAGCGAACGGCGAGGAGAACGCCGACGGCGAGAACCACAATCTCAGCTGGAACTGCGGCGTCGAAGGTCCTACGGCGGATCGCCGGATACTGGAGTTGCGTGAACGGCAGCGCCGCAACCTGATGGCCACGCTGATGCTGTCGGTGGGTGTCCCGATGATCAGCGGCGGCGATGAGATGGGACGCACGCAGCGCGGCAACAACAATGCGTACTGCCAGGACAACGAGATCAGCTGGACCAACTGGGAGCTCTCGCCGGCGGATCGCGATTTCATCGATTTTACGCGCCGGCTGATCCGCGTCTGGAAGGAGCACCCGGTGCTGCGGCGCCGCAAGTTCTTTCAGGGACGACGCATTCGAGGGGCCGAAGTGCAGGACATCGCCTGGCTCGACGCGTCGGGACGCGAGATGATCGACGAAGTGTGGAACTCGCCCGACGTGCGGCGTCTCGGCGTGCGCCTCAACGGCGACGCGATCAACGAGCTCGACGAACGCGGCGAGCCCATCGTCGGCGACACGCTTTTGCTGCTGTTCAACGCGGACAAGGACGACGTGTCGTTCGTGCTGCCGGCGACCACGCCGGAAGAACGATGGGAAACGCTGATCGACACGGCCGACCCCTGGCTCCCGCCAAAGCGGCTGCGCGCGGGGGACCGGTATCAGCTGCATGCACGGTCGATGGCGGTGATGCAGCTCAATTGCCGCAAGGAAGATCTCCGGCGGAACGCGGACTGGGGGCCGATGGGCGTTTATTAAGGCTCGGGGCTCGGGGCTCGGGGCTCGGGGTTCGGTTACCGATGTTTCCGGTTGCGCAGGGTTCGGTTCAGGGTTCACGACTTCAACGGTTCTTTCGGTCAGGAAGCTACGAAGCACGCATCATGGCGAAGACAGGGACAGCGACGAAGAAGAAACCCGCCGTTCGCGGGAAGGTGGCGGCGAGGGCGGCCGAGCCGGGGCGGCTGGATCCCGCGCTGCGTCGGCGCGTGGTCGTGGAAGGGGTGCATCCGGAGGTGGACGCCGGGCGCTTTCCCGCCAAACGGACGGTCGGCGAGGAGGTCGTCGTCAGCGCGGACATCTACACCGACGGACACGACCAGCTCTCGGCGGCGCTGCTGTATCGGCGGCAGGGCGAGCCGGCGTGGCGGGAAGCGCGCATGACTGCTCTCGGCAACGACCGCTGGCAGGCGTCGTTCGGCGTCGACGCGCTCATCGGTTACGAATACACGGTCGAGGGCTGGATCGACCGCTTCGAGAGCTGGCGGCAGGAGCTGTCCAAGAAGGTCGGCGCCGGGCAGGACGTGGCCAGCGAGCTGCTCGAAGGGGCGGCCATCATACGCGAGGCGGCGGATCGCGCCGCCGCCTCGGCGGCCGCTGATGCGGCGATGATGCTGGACGCGGCGGGTGTGCTCGCCGATACGGGCATCGAGCAGCCCGAACGGATCACGCGCGCGCTCGGGGCGGCGCTGGAGGCGGCGATGAGCCGTCACGCCGATCGCAGCCGCGCGACCAGGTACGAACGGGTCCTCGCCGTCGCGGTCGAACGCGAGCGGGCGCGGTTCGGCGCCTGGTACGAGATGTTCCCGCGTTCGGCGGGCACCGATCCCAATCGCAGCGCCACGTTCGAGGAAGCGACCCGCCTAATCCCCTACGTCGCTTCTCTGGGCTTCGACGTGCTCTACCTTCCACCGATCCATCCGATCGGCCGCAGCTTCCGCAAAGGGAAGAACAACGCGCTCGAGGGCGGGCCGGACGACGTGGGCAGCCCGTGGGCGATCGGCGCGGAGGCTGGCGGTCACGATGCCGTGGAACCGGAACTGGGCACGATCGACGACTTCGTGCGGTTCCGCGAAGCGGCCGAGCGCCAGGGCCTCGAGATCGCGCTCGATCTCGCCTACCAGGCCTCGCCCGATCATCCCTACGTGCGCGAACACCCGGAATGGTTCCGCCAGCGCCCTGACGGAACGATCAAGTACGCCGAGAACCCGCCGAAGAAATATCAGGACATCTATCCGATCAACTTCGAGTCAGAGAACTGGGAAGCGCTCTGGACGGAGCTGAAGCGCGTCGTCGAGTTCTGGATCTCGCACGGCGTGAAGATCTTCCGCGTCGACAACCCGCACACCAAGCCGTTCCGTTTCTGGGAGTGGGCCCTCACCGGCATCAAGCGGCAGCACCCGGACACGATCTTCCTCTCCGAGGCGTTCACCCGGCCTAAGGTGATGCGGTATCTGGCGAAGTCCGGCTTTTCGCAGTCCTACACCTACTTCACCTGGCGCAACGCCAAGGACGAGCTCCAGGAGTACTTCACCGAGCTGGCGCGCACCGACGTCCGCGAGTACATGCGGCCGAACCTGTTCGCGAATACGCCCGACATCCTCCACGAATACCTGCAGCACGGCGGCCGCCCTGCCTTCCAGGTGCGCCTCATCCTCGCCGCGACGCTCGGCGCCAGCTACGGCCTCTACAGCGGGTACGAGCTCGCGGAGAACGTCCCCGTCAAGCCGGGCAGCGAGGAGTATCTCGACTCGGAGAAATACCAGATCCGGATCCGCAACTTCGAACAGGCGCACAGCCTGGCGGAGATGATCCGGCAGATCAACGGCATCCGGCGCCGGCACCCGGCGCTCCAGCGCGATCGCGGGCTGCGGTTCCACGCCACTGACAACCCCAAGATCATCTGCTACAGCAAGCGCTCGCTCGACGGCACCGATCTGGTGCTCGTGATCGTCAACCTCGATCCGCACTACATGCAGCACGGCTTCGTGCAGCTGCCGCTGACCGACTGGGGGCTTTCGCCGGGCGCGTCGGTCGAAGTACTCGATCTCATCTCGAACGAGCGCTACTATTGGCGGGGCGAATGGAACTACGTGCGCCTCGACCCCGAAGCGCGCGTCGGCCACATCCTGCACGTGCAGGTCGCCTCGATGCCGCCGCAAGACGATGCGCCGTTGCCTCTCAGGAACTGACGGCGTACACGCGCATGGACATCGTCAACTTCCAACTCCCAACTTCCCCGCCTTCGCGAGTTGACAGATAAACCCCTCTGAGATGCAGACCACCGACACGAAGGATCCGCTCTGGTACAAGG
>JBOGIX010000240.1:0-4197 GCA_050744685.1 Vicinamibacterales bacterium
GTCGAACGACAGGAACAGGTACCTGTCCGGCAGTAAGCTTCTCACCCCGCCCGTCAGCCAGCTCCCGATCATCAGACCGCCGAGGCCGCCGGCGACCGCGAGCACGAGGTTTTCGGTGAGCAGCTGCCGGATGACGCGCACGCGGCTGGCCCCGAGCGCAAGGCGCGTCGCGATCTCCTTGCGGCGCGCGCCAGCGCGCGCCAGGAGCAGTCCTGCCACGTTCGCGCAGGCGATCGACAGCACGATGCCGGCGGCAGCGAGCGGAAGGTAGGCAAACCGGTGCAGCGAATCGCGCACGTCCACGTCCCGCCCGAGGCCCGGTTCGACGCGGATCCCCGCGTGCGCGTTGGTATCCGGGTGGGCTCGCTCGAGACGATCGGCGATGACCGACAGCTCGGCCCGCGCCTGCTCGACGCTGACGCCCGGTGCGAGCCTGCCGAACATCTCCAGCCATGACGCACGCCGTTGTCCGAAGCGCGCGGCACTCGGATCGATTCGCCGTACGGCGCCGAGCGGCGCCCAGACGTCGCGAGGTGTGCCGGTCTTGATGCCGGCAAACGGTTCGTCCGCCACGCCGACGATGGTGAAGTCGTGGCCGTCGAGGCGAATTGTCTTTCCCAGGATCGACGGGCCCCTGCCGAAAAGCCGCTGCCACAGCCGATAGCTGACGACGACGCCGGCATCCGCCCGTTCGCCGTCGTCTCCTGGCGAGAGCAGCCGGCCGTGCGCCGGCACCGCGCCGAGGACGTCGAAGTAGTTGCCCGACACCAGCTCGCCGTCCACGCGCTCGGTTGCACCACCCGTGCTCAGGTGGAAGCTTCTCGGTGAGGAGACGGCAACCCCGGAGAGCACGGTGTTCTGGTCGCGATAATCGACGTAGTCGGGGTAGGTCGAATCACTTGGATACGTCTTGTCGGAGTACTGCCGTCCCAGCTGCACGAGCCGGTCAGGCTGTGTGACGCCCGGCAGGGGCCGCAGCAGCAAGGCATCGACGAAGGTGAAGACGGCGGTATTCGCGCCGATGCCGAGTGCGAGCGTGAGGACGGCGACACACGTGAACGTCGGATTCTTCAGGAGCATCCGGAGACCGAACCGCAGATCCTGCACCACCTCGTCCTCCCGCCGTTGGGGCTGCAGCCAGAGCGCGTCCCAGAAGGCGCTCGAGCTGCGTCGGAGCAGATCCCACGTACGTCCTCGGCGTCGGTCCCAACCCGCCAGACGTTGCTCGCGGTACCGCAGCTCGGCTTCCCACTCGGCGCGCCAGTCGGCACGGAGCCGCTTCGGCACGATCACGCCGACGAGCGCAATCACCCGGAGATGCGGCCGGGACAACAGCCTTCGCGTGCGGGACAGCAGGGACACGGGCCAGCCTTCAGGCGCGAGACGACTTCGGCTCCCGCCGGCCGGCGCGCTGCGCCTGATCCAGGACGCGGTATCGTTTCACCGCTTCGGCCAGTGCCTGGCGGCCGGTCCGCGTGATCCCGTAGTACCGGCGGCGCGGCCGGAGCTCCGCGTGCGCCACATGCTCGCTCTCCCATTCCGAGGTCAGGTACCCGGCGTCCTCGAGCCGTCTGAGCGCGGGATACACGGTGCCCCCGGGCATGCCCGTGATGTCTACGATGTCGAAGCCGAATGAATAGCCGTTGGCCACAGCGTCGAGGATCGTCGCCGCGGCCAGACTCAGAAACCCTTTGCCCATCACGCTCCTCGAATCAACGCGGCTTCTCGCGCTTGGCGCGCCGCAGCACGATCGCCCTCGACCGGCCCTGCCGATCGAGCCAGATGCGGATCTCGTCGCCCGCGAGCTCGCCCGACAACCCTTCCGCCTGATCGCTCAACGTTGCCTTGAACGTGAAGGTGTTCTTCGAGGCTTTCCCGTCGGTCAGCGCCGTACTCTCGCCGTTCCGAACGATGGTGCCGGTCAGCGACGTGCCCTTGACCGCCAGCGTCAACACGATAGAGGACCCGCTTCCCGTTTCGCCTTCCCAGGTCCCGTTCAGGCCGTCCTGCGCCCGGGCGACGCCGGCGATTGTCGTCAGCAGAAGGGTGAGGGCGATGCCGTTGCGCGTCATTGTCACCTCGCCTAGAGAGTATTCTACATAGTACCAAGAAAGTAAACTACATAGTGCTTTCGCAGCGTGAAAGTGAAACGACGCAGCGATTCCAAGCTCGGCCTCGCACGACCATTCGACTCGGCGCCAGCGTAGAATAGGTTTCCGTCGCGAGGACCTATGAACGGATCGTGGCTGCGTGTGGCAATCGGCGCGCTCGCAGTGCTTGGCGGCCAGGACTCGGCGGATCGCGCGTCATTTGCCGTCTGGGCCGTGCACGACGGGGTGAAGGTAAAGCGCGACGATCGCGCGCATCCCGAACGCGCTCGCAATGCCGTGTGGGACGGCCGAACGATCCGGCTCGTCGCCGCGCGCAACGAGATCGTTGCTTTCCAGGTGATCGTCGAGGCAGGCGACCATGCCGTCGACGACCTCTCGGCGCGTCTGCCGGCGCTTCGACACACCCGCGGCAGCGAGATCGCCTACCGGCCGCCTGCAACCGATCCCACCGACTACCGGCAGCGCCCGATCCAGGTGTTCAGCGAGCACTACATGGAGGTGACGCGGGCAAGCCGGGCGACGTGGGTGTTCCGGCCCGACTCTCCGGCGGCGCCGAAGGAGGCGCTCGGCTGGATTCCGGTGCAGCTCGTGCCCGAGAATGCCACGCGCGGACGCGGAGGCTTTCCGCTGCGCGTCGAGGCGAATCGCAACCAGGCGTTCTGGTTCGACGTCTACGTGCCGCGTGCGATCGCCTCCGGTGTCTATCGCGGCACGGTGCAGATCAACGCCCGCGGCGGCGGCCGCACCCTTCCGATCGAACTGGAAGTGGTCGACGTCCAGCTCCCCGACGAGAACACGCTTCCAGCAATGGTGTACTACCAGGGATCGCAGCCCGAGCTTTATCACGGACGCAATCTCGATCCGGCTTACCACCGGTTTGCGAAGCGCCATCGCATCGAATTCGTCCATGCCTACAATCCGATCACGGCGCACGCCGCCCTCGATCGCCTCACCGGCCGAGATTTCACCGCCGATCGCGGATACGAGGGGCCCGGCGAGGGCACGCCGAATCGTATCGTGCCGCGCACGTTCTACGGACCGGGCCAGGACTTTGCGTCGCCCGAGGCTGTGTGGAAAGCGGCGGACGAGTGGATGGACTTCGTCGACGAGCACCTGCCGCATGCACGCACGTTCCTCTACATGCCTGACGAGCCGCGGCCGCCGCAGTTCCCTCAGATCGTCGCGCTCGGCGAGCGTCTCGAGAGCAACCCGGGCAACGGCCGTCGTCTTCCGACATTGGTGACACGCGGCTATGCACCGGAGCTGGCAGGCATCATCGACATCTGGTGCGCGGGTCCGCTGCATTACGACCTCGAGCACGCGAAGCGCGAGCAGGCCGCGGGCAAGGAGTACTGGTTCTACAACGGCGGTCGTCCTGCCGGTGGCGCCATCGTCATCGACAGCCACGCGACCGACGCGCGTGTCGTCGGCTGGGCGGCGTTCAAGCACGCCGCCGACGGGTACTTCTACTGGCACGGCGTGCACTGGCGGCACAACAACCAGAAGAAGATCGGCGATCGCAACCAGGACGTGTGGGGCAACCCGATCACGTTCGACAACCGTTCGGAAGAGAAGTCAGACAACGGTTTCATCAACGGCGACGGCGTGCTCGTATATCCGGGGGAAGAGAAGCTCCACCCGGCACAGGACCGCGGTAACGCCGGCCCGATATCCACCATCCAGATGGCCAACCTGCGGCGCGGCCTTCAGGATCATGTGATCCTCACGCTCGCGCGGCGGCAGGGGCTCGAGCGGGAGATCGCGGCCGAAATCGCACGACTCGTGCCGCGGGTGTTTTCGGACGCGACGCCGGCAGAAATCGGATTCTCGGAGCACGGGAACGACTACGAGGAAGCGCGCCGGCGGCTGCTTCGCGCGATCGCACAGCTCGCGAGCGCGGCCAAGACGCCCTAGGGCAGCGCCGTGATCCGGCTGAAGAGCCTGTAAATACGCGTGTGACTTCCGCTTTCCGCCTTCGCGCGAAGCGCTTCGGCGGACCGCCGTAGCCTTGGCGAAGGCTGGTCAGGCGGAAGATTCGCGAGGAATTTCTTCCGGCTAAAGCCGGAAGCCACACATTATTCACACG
>JBOGIX010000241.1:0-2368 GCA_050744685.1 Vicinamibacterales bacterium
CGGTAGCGATGACGTGCCCGATTGACTCTCCCTGGGGCGAGATTCGGTTCGAAGCGCTCACCAGCGCGAACGGTTATCGCGTGCAGCTGACCCGCGACGGTGCCGTGCTGGCGGCCGACTGGGTAAACAGCAGCGCCGACCTGATTCCGCGCTGGCAGACCGTCCGCGATCGGCTGTCCTTGATGGCCGCCGAAGCGCCGGAGGTCCAGACGCAGCCGGGCCTCGGCTCGGGCGGGCCATGGTGGGGCGACACGGTGCAGGTTCCCGCGTCGGTCGGCGCGGCGATTCGGTAGCGCCCCGCCGCTGCCTACTTCGCCGGGGCCGTCCCCTTGCCCTCGGTGATCACGTACGACTGGCCGGCCTGAAACGGCCCCACCTTCTCCTTCACACCGCTCGGCCACTCCACGATCACCTCGTCCAGCGTCTTCCGTGTGCCGAGCCCGAATGTCAGCGGCAGCTCCGACTGCGAGAGGTAACTCGATCCCGTTCGCACCATGCGCGAGTGCCACCTGTTGTCGATCTTCGCCCGCACCCGCGCACCGATGCCGTCCCGGTTCGATCTGGTGCCCCGGAGCGTGAGGCGCACGCCCCGGTTCGCGCTCGTGAGGTCGTTGCGATAGAACCGGGTCGTGCCGCCGTTGGTGGTGATCAGGACATCGAGATCGCCGTCGAGATCGAGATCCCCGAAGGCCGTCCCGCGTCCCACTTTTGGCGCCGCGAAGTCCGTTCCCGCCTCGCGCGAAATGTCCACGAAGGATCCGCCGCCGCGGTTGTGAAAGAGGTGCGGCGCTTCGGCGTAGTGCACGCGCCCGGTGCGGGCCACGCTGTCGTCGATGTGCCCGTTGACGACCAGCAGATCGAGCAGCCCGTCGAGGTCCGCGTCGAAGAAGAAGCAGCCGAACCCGAGCGTGAGGCGGCTCGCGCGACCGAGCTCGGACGCAGGCGCGCGGTCGGCATACACGCCTTTACCGACCGGGACGTACAGGCCCAGCATCTCCCCGGAGAAATTGGTGACGACGACGGACGGGACGCCGCTGTTGTCGATGTCTGCCGCGTCGGTCCCCATGCCGGCGCGTGCCTGGCCGTCGTCGCTGAAGGCGAGTCCCGCCTGGACGGCCGCTTCGATGAACGTGCCGTTCCGCTGGTTGCGATAGAGCTTGTTCGGCTGCGTGTCGTTGGCGACGAAGAGATCCGGCCAGCCATCGACGTCGTAGTCGAGCATCGCCACGCCGAGCGCCTTGGAGGTCGGATCGAACAGGCCCGCGGCCGCGGTCGCGTCCTGGAACGTACCGTTGCCGCGGTTCCTGAACAGCCACGACGTCGTCCCCCGGTAGGCCTCGGGTGTGCAGTAGGACTTCGTCTTGCCGTCCGTGCTGCAGAACACGTCGCTTTCGGGCGTCCACTTGACGTAGTTGCAGATCAGGAGATCGAGATGCCCGTCACGATCGTAGTCGACCCACACCGCAGACGTGCTGAAGGCCGTGCGGCCGCCGAGCCCGGCGCGATCGGTCACGTCGACGAAGCGGCCCTTACCGTCGTTCCGGAAGAGACGGCTCTGGCCGACGGTGGTGATGAGGAGATCCTGATGTCCGTCGTTGTCGTAGTCCGCCGCGGCGGCACCCATGCCGTACAGCGGCACGTCGAGCCCTGATTGCCTCGTGACGTCCTCGAACGAGCCGCCTCCCTTGTTGCGATATAGGCGCGCCGTGGCGCCCGCGGCGCGAGGCTGCGCCGGCCAGCTGGTCCCGTTCAACAGCAGCACGTCCTGCCGGCCGTCGCCGTTGGCATCGAGCACTGCAACCCCGGAACCGAGCGTTTCCGGCAGATACTTCTTGCCGAAGGCGCCCGTGAAGTGCTCGAAGCGGATTCCCGCCGCTTTCGTCGCATCGACGAAGCGAATCCCCGTTGCCGGCTGCGCGATGGTGATACCGGCAGCGGCAATCACGATCGCCGCCAGCACACCCGGCGCGGTTCGGCGTCGCGTCACTGCGGGTTGACCAGCCCCTTCTTTACGGCGATGAGCACGAGCTCCGCGGCCTTGTGCACATCGAGCCGCGCCATGAGGTTGGTGCGATGCACGGCTACGGTATTCGCGCTGACCCCGAGCAACGTCGCGATCTCCTTGTTGCTGCGTCCGAGCGCGATCAGCCGTAACACCTGGACCTCCCTCGCACTCAGCTTCGTGAACGGATCGTCGCTCGTCGTGTCGCTGCGGTCCTGGCGCCGCGACGTGATTCCGGAGATCTCGGGGCTGAGAAACCGCGCGCCGTTCGCGACGGTACGCACGGCGTGGATGAGATCGGTCTCGAGCGCGTTCTTGAGGATGTAGCCATGAACGCCGGCATCGAGCGCATTGCGCACGTACTGC
>JBOGIX010000242.1:0-12513 GCA_050744685.1 Vicinamibacterales bacterium
GAGGTTGGCCAGGTGACGCTCGTCGAGAGCCGTCAGCCAGGCCGTTACGGACGGCTGCTCGGAAGACATCGAAGAAGTAGTTGCGAAAATCGGCGACTGGATTATGCTGCACCTGAGGGTCGGAGCACCGGCGGCGACATCGCCGACGGTGCCTGGTCTCCAGCGTCGATTGGCAAAGTGCGGCGTGCGCGAACGACGCGGTAACGTGGTAATTCTTACCGCAGCGTAAGCGGACGCGAGGCAACTGTGTTCGTCAGCGTCGCGCAATTGACGGGGTCTCGCGAGCGCGGATGCCGGGGACCTGATCTTGCACGAGGCGCCTTCAAACAACGCAAATCGCCGCCCAGGTCATGACTCTCAAAATCCTGATGGTTGCCGGAGGCCTGTTGGCCTTCGTGGCGGCGGGAGTCGCCGCCCGTTTCAAGCGTCGTTCGGGCAGGATCACGACTGACGAGGTCAGTGGCGACTGGCTCGCGCAGGCCCGCGCGCGGGAGGAGCAACAATGGTAAGCACGTCGAGCGAGCGCCGGGCTCTCGGCGATCGGTTGAAGCGCCACCGCGAGCGCCGCGGCATCACGCTCGAGGCCATCGCGCAATCCACGAAGATCCCTGCTGCGCTGTTCGCCGGGCTCGAACGGGGCGACTGCTCGCGCTGGCCCGTCGGCTTGTATAGCCGCGCCTACGTGCGATCGTACGCGCAGGCGGTGGGCCTGAACGCCGACGAGACCGTCGAGGACTTCGTGTCCGCCTTCGGCGCGACCGCACACGCCGACGGCGGCGACAATGCGCCCGCTTCCTCCATGCGCGGCCCCAACACCCTGCGCCTCGGACTGGTCGACGAGCCCGCGATCTCCCCCGAACGTGTCGTGAAGCGCGTGGCGCTCGCCGGAACGGACCTCGTCCTCGCCTCGGGCTTCGCCTGGGGCACGTACGCCCTCCTCGACACCACGGTCCTCGTCACCGTAGGTTGTGCCCTGGCCTATCACGCGGTCGGACGCCTGGTCAGCGACGAGCCGCTCTTCATGTGGCTGGTTCACCGCGTGCGCTCGACAGCGCTCCATCCGGCGCCCGAGCCGGAGACAGGGGAAGTCGCCGTCGGCGACGCCGCCAGCACCACCGCCTGACCTGCCGCCAATCGCGCGGCCCGGCGCGGTTCCGTCGTGTCCCGCCCTCTCCTGGGGCGCCTTGACCCCGGGTCCGTTCGTTTTGCGCTATTTGGTCGTTGTCTCAACCGAGGCGTACCGGTGACTGCCCTCAGTCTCCGGTGCGGCCTCCGAAGGAGGCGCGATGACGGCCAAATCCGCGACGCCGGCGCAAAGCCAGTCGGATCCGCCTGCCAGCGGCGACCTTCCGCTCTTAGAGACGGACCGCCCGCAGCCGTCTGCCGACCCCGACCCCACGGAAACCCGCGACTACCAGCAGTTGTTCGTCAACGAGCTCGGCACTATCCGCTCGGTGGTGTCGTACGTCGCCCGCAGGCATCGTCTCGCCGCGCAGGAGTCGGAGGAATTCGCCTCGCACGTCTACCTGAAGTTGATCGAAGACGACTACATCGTGTTCCGGAAATTCCAGGGACGCAGCAGCCTGCGGACCTACCTGACGGTCATCATCCAGCGCCTCTTCCTGGATCGACGCATCGCGCAATGGGGCAAATGGCGCCCCTCGTCGTTTGCCCGCCGCCACGGGGAGACGGCGATGCTGCTCGAGCGGCTCACGACGTACCGCGGCCTTTCCTTCGACGACGCGTGCGAGACGATGAAGACCGAGCACGGCGTCACGATCGCGCGGACGGAGCTCGAGGCCATCTACCTCGAGCTGCCCGTGCGTCCGCGGCGGCTGTTCGTCACCGACGACGTGCTGGACGATGCCCCCGCGCCCGCCACCGATCCCGCCCGCGGTCTGACGGCCGAGGAGAACACCGTCGTCGCGGCGCGGACCTCGCAGATCCTGGCGGCCGAACTCGCCCGTCTCGCGCCGGACGACCAGGAACTGTTGAAGTCGCGGTTTCGTGACGGCCTCTCCGTGGCGGATATCGCGAGGTCGACAGGCCAGGATTCGAAGGTGCTCTACCGTCGGCTGAAGCGGCTGCTGCAGGAGCTGCGCGCGAGCCTCGAAGCCCGTGGCGTCGAAGGATCTGCGGTCCTGGAACTGGCGGGGTCGGACTTCGAAATCGGCGTCGAATGGGATGGTTCCTAGTCCGGGGGGCTTCGGCCCGCCAGCCCCCCAGCGCCGTCGCTCGCGTCCTTCGGCAAAGCTCAGGAAGCCCCGGCCCTGTCGATGGACGGGGCCCCGTGCTCTGGACGGCTCATCGCTTCCCTGGATTCTCGACGGCAAGCTGGCGGACCCATAGTCCGCGGGCGTCCTCGGGCACCCCGGCGAGCGGCGTCGTATAACGCGCGCTCAACCGAAGAGGGACGCGACCGTTGGGCGCCGGTGCGAGCGCGCCAACCCCGCGCAGCTTCGTGGTTTCCAGCGCTGCAACCGCGGGTGCGCCCTCTTGCGGGATCGGAAGTGCGGCGAGCATCTGCTCGACCTCGGGCACGGGATTGGGACTGACGAAAATCACGAACCGTTCGCGCCCGCCCACGGTGTCCACTACCCAGTTGTGGCCGGCCGGCACGCGATGCCGCACTCCGGCAGGCAGCGGTGCCGTGGATCCGGCGGTGAGGGGGTACAGTCGATATTCCCTCTGCTGATCGTCTTCGTTTACCAGGTAAAGATACGCGGGCACGGACGTCTCCACCTCGAGGAAGAGCTGGTCGCCGGGCGAAACGCGATCGCCGGGTCGCAACCGCGCGGCCTGGTTGTCACGCACCCGGTTCAGGGCCGCATCCACCCGATAGACAAGGTCTGGCAGCGGCGGCGGCGTTGTCGTGGCGGCAGCCGGCGCGGCGGGAGCACGAGCCGGAGTGTTCGGACGGGTGCGATCGAAACCGAAGTACAGGATCGTTCCCGTCAGCACGAGGACGGCGAACGCGGCCGCGGACGTCGAGAAAGATGGCGTCCAGAACAGGCGCCGCCGTCGCTCACCGGGTTCGAGCGACCGCGCGAGCGATGCCGCGAATGCGCCGGCCGTCTGATACCGCGCAGCGGGATCCTCGGCGGTCGCCTGTTCGACGACGGCAATGAAGGGATCCGGGAGATCCGGCCGCGCGTCGCGCAACTTGCGCCTCGACGAGGGCTGCAGATGACGGCGGTCGATCTCGGTTCGCGTGTCGCCATCGACCGGATATCTGCCGGTCGACAGGTAATACAGGAGGACGCCCAGGCTGTAGATGTCCGACGCACGCGTGCGTGGCTGGCCGGCGAAGACTTCGGGTGCGAGATACAGCGGCGTGCCTGCGAAGTCAGACAGCGGCGGCACCGGCGCTTTGAGGTCCTTGCCCGTGCCGAAGTCCATCAACACGGTCCGGCCCCCGTCCTCGCGCATCACGTTGTGCGCCTTGATGTCCCCGTGCACGAGCCCGGCCTCGTGAACGGCGGCGACGGCGCCGCACAGATCGAGGCCGATGAGCGTGGCTTCGCGCGCGCTGAACGGGCCTTGCCGCTTCACCACCTCTTCCAGCGTGCGTCCTCTTATCAACTCCATCGCCAGTGCCGCCGCATCGTCCTTGCGCTGCGCGCCGAACACGGTGACGACGTTGCGGTGGCGGACGCGCGCGAGCATCCGCGCTTCGCGGATGCCTTCCTGGAGATCGGACGCAGACGAGCGGCGAACCTCGGTGATCTTCAGCGCGACTTGGCGCTGGAGATCCTCGTCGAAGGCGCGGTAAACCGTGGCGAAGGAGCCCTGGCCGATGGGTTCGAGAATGCGGAGGGAGCCCCAGGCGGTCGGGCCCGTATGGAGCGAGGCGAGGCCGTAGAGGAGGCGCAGCTCTTCCACGATCGCCGCATCGGCCGAATCAGCGAACTCGCGCTGGATGTCGTTCCAGTCGACCGGCGTACCGTCCGAGATCGACGCGGCCAGCTCCAGCAGCCGTGTGTTGTCATCGGGATTTGACACGGGCCATCTCCTCGGCGAGCCGCACGAGCGCCCGGCGAACCGCCATGTGAGTCGCGGCCACGCTCGGCTTCCCCAACGCGACGGCCACTTCGGGATATGGGAGCCCCAGCTCGATGCGGGCGATGATCGCCTCGCGATCGGCGGGACGGAGCCGCGCCATTGCTTGCTCGTACCGGTCGAGCGCCTCGCGGCCGATGACGTCCTCGAGCGGCGAGGCATCGCTCGACGGGTAGGCGGAGTCGAGCGCCTCGGGAGCGGCGCGGCGCTGGCCGCGGCGCGCTTCGTCGCGGATACGGTTGAGCAGTGCCTGGCGGACGTAGGCCTGGAAGGCGCCCTCGTGCCGGGGCTCGAACGCCGGCAGCCGCTGCACGACGTGGGCGAGGGTTTCCTGGACGAGATCGTGGGTATCGAGCGCCCCCCGGACCGACGCGGGCAGCCGCCCATGCGCCCAGCGCCGGAGGCGGGGCAAGTAGCGTTCGCACAGCGCGTTGAGGGCGGTGACGTCCCCTGCCCGGGCGCGCAGCACGAGGGCAAAGGACGAATTCGCGTCCGGAGTGGTCGCTGGCGTGACGGCGGCCGGCAGTTCGCCGCGTTTTGCGGCTTCGTCCATCGGGTGAACCCGTGCGACTGGAACGGCGAGGGTGCCTATCATAGCGCTGCCAGCGCCGGGACGGGGACATGAAGGGACGCTGCCCACGGCCGGCCTCATGACTATCAACGCGCCGGTGTCCCCCTTCTAACCGGCTTGCCGCCTGTTAGAAGGGGGGCCGGCTGACGTTGATTCCGTATGTGCGCGGCGTTTACGCGCGCGGCGCGCTGGAGTAGACTTCGGCGCCTCGACGTCCACAAGACACACGGGCAAGCCCTCGCGACCGCTGAGGCCTGCCTGCCCTCCCATTCGCTGCGGGAACGCAGCGGCCAGCGGTCTGGCGCGGACGAAAGGAGTCTCGCGATCATGCCCGACATCACTACAAGATCCGTGAAGAAGTGGGCGGTCCTGATCTACATCGTCGCGGACGATCCGTCAGGAGGGGAGCTGTTCGATCAGGTTGCGAATCGCGAGCTCGATTCGATCACCATCGGTGCAGGAATTGCCGATCCGGACGACCAGGACCTCTACGTCGCCGTGCAGGTCGACTTCCGCAATCAGCCTTTCGTCTGGCGCCGCATCGTCCGGGAAGGCGCGTGGGCGCAGCCGGAGAGCGATGCGTCGAACCCGACCACTTTGTACGGCTTCTTCGACTGGGCAACGCGGTGGTGTCCCGCCGAACACTACTGCTTGATCCTATGGGGGCATAGCGCCGGACCGTTCGGTCTGTTCAGGGACGACGACATCGAAACGTATGTCGGCCAATCGCTCACCCTCAACGAGTTGAAGGACGCGCTTCACGAAGCGGCGCTGTCCCTTGGTGGTCCCTTCGATCTCGTGCTGTTCAAGGACTGCTTCATGAGCACGCTCGAGACCGCCCGGCAGCTACGAGGTCTTGCCAGCTACATGGTCGCCTCGCCTGGGCTGGTTCCTGCGGAGGGTTGGCCATACGGCAAGATCTTCGAGGCGTTGACGGCTCATTCCTCCGACACACAAGTGGGTTCGAGCGCGGCTGCCGTGGCTGCACGCGACAAGTACGTGCGAGACTGCGCGATCTCGGTGCAGAAGGCACTCACCACCTACTACGACGCCGAAGAGAAGAAGGGCAAGCCGAGGGCGCCCTTTGCCGCGCTCAGCATCAACCAGATCGACGAGGTCTCGACCGCGCTCGAGGGGATCGTTTCGCAACTCCTCGACGAGAAGAAGGACGTCCGAAGCAACCTCTCCGACGCACTCGATACCGTGCTGACGGCGTCGGTCTCGACGTTCGACAAGAGTCTGCTCGATGCGTTCTCTCTGTGCTCGAGGCTGCGCGACCAGCCGGTGCTCAAGCCGCTCCTGACGCAGTGGGTGGACCTGCTCGAACCGCGTCTGATGAAGCTGACGATTGCGCCGGCGGTAGGCGAGCAGCAGAGCCTTCTCGCGCTTTTCTGCTATCCAGTGGAGCGCCGTGCGGCCAGGCGTTCGTTGCTTGCCAGCAACGCCAGCAAGGACGCATATGGCCGACTCTCCTTCAGCGCAACCCAGTGGAACAGGATCGCTTTCAAGGGAATGCCCCCGGCGTCCCGCCTCGAGGCGCAACCTTCCAAGGCAATCGGAAACGACGGCCAGAGCTCTGTCGCGGTCGACGAGGAGAACATACGGCGCCAGGGTGTCTGCGAGCGGCTGCAGCTCGAAGCGCTCCAGTTCGTGCAGCGGTCAATTTTTGACCTGGCGAAGGGGTTCAATTTGTCGAAGGGGTTCAATCTCTCCAAAGGGTTCAACCTTTCCAAGGGATTCAATCTGTCGAAGGGATTCAACCTGTCCAAAGGATTCAATCTGTCGATCACGCTCGAGGGCAATGCCCCGGTGCCAGCGTACGAAGCGGTGGCATCGGGCACGGCCACCAGCGGCGAATCTGAAGCTTTGAATGGTGGGGCTCGGAACCACCGTCCGCGATTCGGCACCCAGGACTCTTTGTCAGATAGGCGTGCACCCCAGGAGTGATGACGTGATGCGAGCTGTTCGGAGGGTTTCGGCACGGCATTCGAGGTAAACGATGAATCATCCGCGACGCAGAAGCGCGTCGTGGTCCTCACGTGCGCTGTGGGTGGGCATGCTGCTCGTGTCGGGCACGCCAGCGGCAGCGGCCCCCGCGCAACCGGACGATATCGGTCGCGTGCGCGCGCTGCTGGATCGCGGCGCGTTCGCGGCGGCCGAGCAGCTGACCGATTCGCTTTGGACAACCACGGAGATTCCGAACCAGGCTGTCACGGGCGAGCAGTTGCAGGTCCTGCTGCTGGCGGTCGAGGCCAGGATTCGGAATGGCAAGGCGAACGAGCCACGTACCCGAATCCTCGCGGAACGCGCGGTCCAGCTCTCGCGGCACGATGGCAAAGCCGACAGCGAAGAGACCGCGCGCGCCTACGACCTGCTTGGCGAACTGCAGTTCGAGCGCGGAGAGTTCCACGCCGCACTGAAGTCACACCTACTCGCACAGGGCATCCGCGTTCGCGCGTCGCCGGATGACGATGCGGCTCGGGCGAACAGCCTCGAGCGTCTCGCGCGCTCCGAGATCCTCCTGGAGCGCTTCAAGTCGGCCCGCAGTCGACTCGATCGACTGATGACGATCCGGGCAGGGGAAGCCGCATCGGCGCGCCAGCATTACGGAGCGGCGCTCGAGCTCATGGCGCTCTGGTATCGCTACGCCGGTGACTACGCCGCCGCCCTCCCACTTGTCGAGAAGGTCGTCGCCATTCGCCGGACCGCGTTTCCCGACGAGCCGCACACGACAAGCCTGCTGGATCTGCACGGCGACCTGCTCTTTCTTCGCGGCGACCTCTCTCAGGCGCAGCAGAAATGGGCGCAAGGTCTCGAGTTGTCCGGCACGACGCTCGATCACGGGCATCCGTCGGTGGCGTTGTTCCTGCGCAAGCTCGCGCTGGTGGCCGATGCCGTCGGCGATCGCGCAGAGAGCCGCCGGCTGCTCGATGAAGCCGTGCGCATCGGCATGCCGCGGCTTCCGCCGTGCCATCCCGACGTGGCGGGTTTGCTCAACGACTCGGCGCAACAATCGCAACGCGACGGCACCTACGCCGACGCGCGGAGGAAATACCAGCAGCTCCTGCGGATGCTGGAGAAGTGCCACAGGAACGCAAACTGGACGGCCACCGCGCTCCACAACCTCGCCAGCCTGTTCTTCGAGATGGGAGATCTCGCGGAGTCGGAGCGTCTGCACACGCGCGCGGTGCACGTGTGGTCGACGCGGCTCGGGCCCCGGCATTCGCATGTCGCGCGTGGGCTGGACGCGCTCGCGGAAGTGGTTGCCGCGCGGGGGCAGCCTGCCAGAGCGCGGGCGCTCTACGAGCGGGCGCTGCGCATCAGGCGCGTCCCCGGCCGGGAGGATCAGCCCGATGTCGCGTGGACGCTGACCAATCTCGCGCGCACCGTCGCCGACCTCGGAGAGCTCTCCGCCGCCCTTCGGTTCGTGGCCGAGGCTATCGGGATCTATCGACGAAGCGGCGCCTTCGACGAGCCCGATCATCTGGCTCGTGCCCTGGAGCTTCAGGGCTCGATCCAGTCCCGTCAGGAAAGGCTTGCAGAGGCCGGCGAGAGCCTTGCGGCGGCGCTCGCCGAGCGCGAGCGCATCTATGGTCCTGACCATCCGCTCGTCGCGGTAACGCGCGGGGAGCTCGCGCGAGTCCATTTCCTGGCCGGCCGGCGGGAACCCGCGCTCTCGGGCGCGCTGGCGACGGAGAGGACCGGACGCGATCATCTGCGCGTCACGGTCCGCTATCTGCCGGAACGGCAGGCGATGGCGTACGCGGCGAAGCGACCCGCCGCTCTCGATCTCGCGCTTTCGATCGCGGCCGCCGGCGCGATCGACGATCCGGCCGCCATCTTCGACGCCGTCGTCCGTTCGCGGGGCGTCATTCTCGAGGAGTTGGCCGGGCGCGCTCAGGGATTTCGCGCACCAGATCAGAGGACCGCCGCGCTCCTGCAAGCGGCAACGGTGGCGCGTCAGCGCTACGCAAACCTGGTCGTACGCAGCATGCGCGAGCAGGTGCCGCGCGCGATGCTCGAAGACGCGCGTGTGCAGAGGGAATCCGCAGAGGAAGCGCTCGCCGAGCGCAGCGTGGAGGCACGCCGCGAGCGCATCCGCGCACAGGCTGGTCTCGAGGATGTCCGGACCGCGTTGCCTTCCGACGGGGCGCTGGTCGCGTTCGTCAGATACAGTCGCACGCCTGAACCCGCTGCCGGCAGACGCGCGGGACCCCCGGTTTCGATCCCATCGTACGCCGCGTTCGTTCAGCGAGGCGCCGCTTCGCGAGCCGCGTTCGTGGCGCTCGGCGCCGCCGATGCTGTCGACGCGCTCGTCACGGCATGGCGCAACGAGGCTGCTGGACATTCGATCTTCAAAGGAGCATCGGGCCGCGCGGCCGAAGCGGCGTACTTCACGGCAGCGGCCCGGCTTCGCCGCGCCGTCTGGGATCCGCTCGCCGATCACCTCACTGGATCATCCCGGGTCTTCATCGTCCCCGACGGTCTCCTGAACGTCGTCAACATCGCGGCGCTGCCGGGAGCTGACGGAGGTTTCGCGGTCGAGGGGCCCGCGGTCATTCACTACCTGTCGACGGAGCGGGATCTCGCGGCTGTCCGCAGCGAAGAGGCGCCGCGAGGGCTGCTGGCTGTCGGTGGGGCCGCATTCGAAACCGCGGCCAGCAGTCGGGGGGCGATGCGAGCCGGGGCAGGCGCCGGCTGCGATGAGTTCAGCCGAATGGCGTTTACGAGCCTGCCCGGAACGAAACGCGAGGTCGCCGAGATCTCGCGGCTTTGGTCGGCGCAGGAGGGCGGCAGTCTCACCGTGCTCAGCGGCGCCGCGGCCACGGAGTCCGCAGTAAAGCGTGCCCTGAGCGGTCAACGTGTCGTCCACCTCGCCACACACGGGTTCTTTCTGGAAACCGAGTGCCGGTTCGGCACTCCGGGAACGCGGGGCGTCGGCGGTCTGGTGCGAACCTCAAAACCGGCCGCGTCAATGGGGGATAACCCGCTCCTGCTTTCAGGGCTCGCGCTCGTTGGCGCGAACGGGAGGCCGTCGGGGAACACGGACCAGGACGACGGGATCCTGACGGCGGAGGAGATCGCGGGCCTTCGGCTGCAGGGCACAGAGTGGGCAGTGCTTTCGGCATGCAACACAGGGCTGGGCGAGATCAAAGCCGGCGAGGGCGTGTTCGGACTGCGCCGAGCCTTTCAGATCGCCGGCGCGCGGACGGTGATCATGAGCCTGTGGTCGGTCGACGACACTGCCACGCGCGAGTGGATGCGGGCCCTGTACGACGGCCGGCTGAATCGGCGGCTGAACACGGCGGACGCCGTGCGCGAGGCCAGCCTCACCGTGCTTCGCCAGCGCCGCGCGAAGGGCCTGAGCACCCACCCCTTCTACTGGGCCGCCTTCGTCGCGGCCGGCGACTGGCGATAGCTGGGAACTGGAAGCTGGAAGCTGGAAGCCGGAAGCTGACCCAACACATTTCGCCCATCCCCGCCACTATGAGGCGAGAGACTCGCGGCAACGCGGCGTCCTCACTATGAAGCCAGGCCCTGAAGATCGCCCGCACGGGTGCGTATCGGGAGCAATGCCATGAACGAACGACCGCTCGACCCAGTTCCGGGAATGACGATTTCCGATGTGGTGACCGCCGACGAGCTCGCGAATCGCGCGCACGAGGCCGCGACGAGCCCGCGCGCGGCGGGAGTGATTCCGTGGGTGGGCGTCCAGAGGGTGGCGGTCGTCCCCGTGTTCGATCGCCTTGTCGACCAGGAGCCCCCGTCCGACTGGGAGTACCAGATCCGCAGCCGGCTTTACTACGATCCGGACCCCGTCACGGGGCAGGACCGTTCGTTCCAGCATTACCTGCAGGCCATCTCCGGCGGGCGGGCCATCCTCGACGGGCAGATCTTCCCCGGCGTGTGGTCGGACGGAGCGGAGGTGAACATCCCGGCGATGCAATCGCTCCCGTCGGGACACGGCTTTACGCACCTCGTCGCGATCCTGCCGCACTCGTTCGGCAATCACCGAACGGGCCACGCGTTCATGGACGTGTCTCCGGTCAACGGCATCACCTCGTGGGCGCGCATCGCCATGTTCACCGACCGCTTCCTGACCATGCGGCAACCGCTCGGCGTCTGGGCCATGGAAATCCTCCACATGGAAACGCGGTTCACGGATCTCTACTTCACCAATCCCAACCTGGGCGCCTACGACGTCATGGCAGACGCGTCGGCCACCACGCATCCCACCGCGCATACGAAAAGCCTGATGGGGTGGCTGCCGAATGGCTACATCCACCAGCACGTGGACGGCAATCTCGAGGTGAACCTGCACGCCATCGCGCTGGCGCAGCCGCCACCGCCGGGGCGCGTTACCGCGGTGCGACTGGAATCGCAGCAGGGCGCGAATCATTTCATGGTCGAAGCACGCGTGGCCGTCGATCAGTACGAACAGAAGCAGGGGGCCGGGGACGGTCTCCCCGCGGCGCCAGGCACCACCGTCGCGAAGGACGGGGTCATCGTGTATGAAGTGGCCGATCCCTTTTCGGTTTTCCTGCGGGCGGGAGCGCTCGCGCCGGGCGAACGCTACGAGAACCCGGACGAGGGGCTGCGAGTGGTCGTCAACGCGCCGTTTGCCGGCGGCTTCGGCGTCTCCATTCAGAAGAGCCTCCGTCGTCTCGTCAATCGCACGGGACAGCATCACGCGCCCGGGGCAACCGGCGCGCCGACGGCTGTGGTCATCCCGGCGATGGGGGTGCAGAATATCGCCTATCGTGACGGGAGCGGCCGGTTGCACGAGCTCTGGCGGGATGCCGGCGGAAGCACGGGCACGAGCAACCTCACGGCGCTGGCCAACGCGCCGGCGGCGGTCGGCGATCCGTTCGCGTATGTCGATACGACCGCGATCCTGGAGATCCTGCTGTATCGCGCGACAGACGGACACGTCCACAGCCTGTACTGGTCCACGGGGGCCGTCGGGCACGACAACCTCAGTGGATCGGCCGGCGCGCCCAAAGCGGCGGGCAATCCCGTGGGGTACTTCGTGGCGTCGCAGAACCTCCATCACGTCATCTACCGCACCGGCGCCGGTCACCTCGAGGAGATGTGGTGGGTGGGCCCCGGCGCGGTGGGACACGGGGACCTCACCGCGCTCGCGTCGGCCCCGGTGGCCGTGGGCGATCCCGCGGCGATCGCGGACCCGGTGAGCGGGTTCAACCTCGTGTTCTATCGCGGCTCCAACGGCCATATCTACGATCTCTACTGGTCGTCCGGACCGGTGAACTTCGAAGATCTCTCCGGCTTTGCCGGCACACCGCCGGCCGCGGGCGATCCGGTGGCGTACTACACGGCACACGACGACACCAAGCAGATCACGTATCGCTCGGGGAACGGCCACCTCCACGAACTGTTCTGGGCGGGCAACAACCCCGTTGCCGGCTGGGACCTGACTGCCGTGGCCGGCGCGCCGCCGGCGGCCAGCGATCCGGCCGCCTACTACAGCATCGGCACCAACACGAAGCACGTGATCTATCGATCGTCGGACGGCCGGTTGCACGAGATCTGGTGGGTACCGGGCGGAGGTACGCCGGCGCACGTCGATCTGACCGCATTCGCCGGCGCGCCGGCAGCGGCAGACAAGCCGGCGGCGTTCACCGTCGAAGGCCCGAACAGCCAGCACGTGGCCTACCGGGCGACGGACAACAACATCTACGAGATCAGGTGGTAGGAGCTTTCGCCCTTCGACTCACTTCGTTCGCTCAGGGCAGTCGCCACAGGGGCCGCGAAGGGCGCAGCCAGCCGTAGCTCCTTGCGGGCTCGAGACAGCCCGCCTTCGCCAAGGCTACGGCGGGCAGCCTCCGCGTGAGTCGTGAGCGGAGGCTGGCGGAGAGGAAGGG
>JBOGIX010000243.1:0-3255 GCA_050744685.1 Vicinamibacterales bacterium
GACGGGTTCAGCTCGGCGCCGGCCAGCACGAAGAATGCCGCATACAACGGTGGATCGACGCCGCCGAGCGCACGCAGCAGCCGATCGCCGTGCGGCGAGGCGTTCGCCACGGTGGCGCCGAGTGCCAGCGTGGAGATGAGCGGCGACACGCCCAGCCAGCGGGATGCGCCGACGGTGATCAGCACGACGCCGGCCGACAGAATCATCGCTTCGCCGGTTTCCTTCGCGCGCGACGCCCAGAGATCCACGCTGAGCCCCAGCAGCGCGCCGAGCGCCACGGATCCAATCGTCGTCCACGCCAGCCCGTGAAGCGCACGGTAACCGGTCCAGAGCCACCCCTCGGCGGCAGGACTGGTCAGCGTCAGGATCGCCGCAGCGAGCCCGAACGCGATGAGCACGAAGAGATTGTTGAGCGCGATCATCGCCCGCAGCCTGTCGGTCAGCGGGCCTCTCGCGTCGTACTCGTTCAGCACCATCAGCGTCGTCGCCGGCGCGGTCTCCATCGCCACCACTGCGAGCAGCACCGAGATCTGCCAGGCCAGTCCGCTCGCCAGGAGCACCAGGCAGACCAGCACGAACGCGCCGGTGGCTTCCCAGAACGTGACGCGCACGACGCTCCGGCCAACCCGTTTGAGGTTGGTGGCCTCGAAGATCGATCCGATGTTGAACAGGATGAGACCGAGCGCGACCTCGCTGAGGAACCCCAGCGCGGTGATGCTCTCGTGCTCGATCAGATCGAGCGCCGCGGGTCCGATGAGCAGCCCGACGAGCAGGTAGCCGGTCACCTCCGGCACGCGCACGAGCTGCGCGAGGTGGCCGGCGATCAGCGCCGAGACGAGAATCAGGCCGACCGAGAGGATCTCGTTCACGGCCGCGGCGCAACAGCGGCAAAGAAGCGGCGACCCCCGTGCTGGAGGTAGAGGACGGTCACCGCGTCGCGGCGGCCGAGACGCCGCACGGCTGCGGCGCGCGTTGCCGCCTCTTCGCCGTTTATCGCCAGCACCTGCGCTGCCCCCGGAACATCCGCCGCGATCAGCTCCGTCGGCGTAAAGAGCGCATCGGCGCGCAGCTGGCGCTCGGGCGCGGGATCCGGTCGCACCACCGCCTGTCCGCGGACGTTCGGCGAGGCCGGCTGAGCGTCGAGCGGATCGCTCACGGCGGCAGGCGGCTGGACCATCGATGCGATCGTGAAGGCGGACCCGGCAACGACATCGATGGTCAAAGGACGCCCATCCCTCACGACCCGTGTGGTGACCGGCGAGGCGGGAACCACGGCGGCAATGGCGCGCCGCGCAGTCTCCGCGGAGATGATCGGCACGTCCGCGATCGCCACCAGCACGTCGCCCGCCTGAACGCCCGCGGCCGCGGCCGCGCCTCCGTCGATGACATCGCTGACGAGCACGCCTTTCGCGGCGAACGCCCGCGAGAGGCGTTCGTCCATCGATTGCAGCAGGATGCCGAGCGACGCCGGCCGCCCGCGTCCCGCGGCGGCATCGGCGCGAAGGCGTCCGAGCGCCTCGCCGGCCGGATACGCCACGGCCGGTTCTCCACCCGTTCCAACAACGGCCAGCACTTCTCCGTCCAGCGTGAAGATAGGAGTGCCTGGCGGCAGGGCGGCGGCCGCGCCCGACGTGTAGTACACACCGTCCCTCGCGCCGGTCACGAACACCGGCGCAACGATGTTCTCGCCGTTCCAGCGACCCACGGCAGCCGCCAGCGATCCGGCGCGTGCAGCCACGGCTGCCACCGGACCGGCCAGGCTGCGCGGCGTCGAGGACAGCCGCAGCAGGACGAGACCGGTGGACGGTTCGAAGGCGGCCAGGCGCGCTTCCATGAGCTCGCCGCCGAGCATCTGCAAATCGAGCGTGGAACGCCCGCCGAGCGCGTCGATGTGCGTGAGCACATCCCCCTGCGATGACACGATCACGCCGAACCCGGTGGGGCGCGTCGCCGCGCGCGCCGGAATGGGAAAATCCAGCACCGATCGCGGCGGCGGCGCCGCGGACGGCGGGATGGCCACGGTATGCGCAGCCACCCGGCCGCCAAGGTCCTGCAGGCCCGCAAACGCGCGGAGCGGGGCGCGGCGCTGCGCTTCCTCCTCGAGCAGCGGCGCGGAATGCTCCTGGGGCGTCTGCAGCACGTTTGACGACGCCTGCGGCTTGAGGAGCGCGCCGGCGCCCAGCACGAGGCCGCTCGATGCGGCGATCACGAGCTTCGTCCGCATCGCCTGCAGGACTTTGGGAGCGGGGCCGAGGTCTGACACTCGCGCGATGATCCGGCTGACGAAGATGCGGTCAGGCGACTTTCCGCAGCTTCGTGACGCGCCCCACCTCGACCCACTCGACAACATAGATGTTGCCGTCGTGATCGAAGCAGGCGCCGTGCGGACAGATGAACTGGCCCGGGATGAACTTCTCGCGCGGCTCGCGGCGCAGCGGATTGTTCCAATCCGCCGCGCCCGAGTCACCGAGGTGCGCGACGATGGCGTTGGCGCGGTCCATCAGCGTGACGCGGCCGTGGAGGTCCGGGACGACCACCATGCCGTTGCGCTCGTTGAAATGACACGGCAGACGGAAGCCAGGCACGAAGTCGACGTGTTTGCCGTCGAGCGTGAACCGCTGCAGCCGGTTGTTGCGCCGGTCGGCGACGACGAGCACGGGTGCGGATGCCGTCCGCGTGTCCACCCAGATCCCGTGCGGCTCGGCGAGGCGGCCGGCCTCGGCGCCGCGTCCGCCGAACGTACGGATGTACTCCCCCTTGCCGGTGTACTGATTGACGAACGACGAGCCGTAACCATCACCCACGTAGATGTCGCCGTTTGGCGCGACCGCCACGTTCGTCGGGTTGTACCGCGCGGGGGTGCCGTCCGCCGCGGGCTTGTACGCCTCCGCTGCCGGCGGCCCCTGAATCTTCCACACGACATCCCCTTTCAGCGTCGTCTTGAGGACGGCTGTGTGGATCTCGGGCTGGGGGCTCATCTTGGCGTTGGCGGCATTCACCGTCAGATACAGGAACTGATCGCGGCCTTCACGGCGGATGTCGAGGCCGTGCGCGACGCCGCGGAACTCCTTGCCCCACGAGCGCACGAACGTGCCGTTGCGGTCGAACACCACGACGGTGTCTGCACTGTCGCTCGTCGCGTGCACGGTGTGGAGAACGTGGATGTTGCCGTCGGCGTCTTCGACGACGCCGTGGGTGTTGCCCCATTTGATGTGGGGCGGGAGCTGTCCCCAGTCGTGGATGGCTTCGTACGTG
>JBOGIX010000244.1:0-3109 GCA_050744685.1 Vicinamibacterales bacterium
GTTGCCGCCGCGGTCGGAGCTATACGCGATGAGCTGCCCATCGGGTGACCATGTCGGCTCCGCGTGCATTCGTCCGGTGGACGTGAGCTGCCAGAGCCGCCGCTCCGGCGGTGTGCCCGGCGCGCCCTTTCGTCCCCCGAACGCGAGCGTGCCGGCAACGCCGAGGATCACCGCGGCGGCAACGCCGACGGCGATTCCCGGGCGGATCGGACGCCGGCCGGCCATGGCGGCTTCCGCGGCCGGATTCGTGTCGGAAGAGCGGGAGATCAGAAGGTCTGGCCTTGCGGCGCCTGAGTCGGCCGGAGTCCCTTCGATCCCGCGGGTCACAGGCGCGGCCTCGACATGGCAGGCGAACGCATCTCTCGAGATTTGTGTGACGGGTGCGACGAAGCGGTAGCCGTAACGGGAAACGGTGACGATGTACTCCTGATCACGATCGTGCTCGTGGAGCACTTTCCGGATCATGGAGATGTTGCGGGCGAGATTGTTCGGCTCGACGTAGGTGTCGGGCCAGACCAGACGGAACAGCTCGGATTTGTCGACCAGCCGGCCGCCCGACTCCACGAGCACCATCAACACCAGGAACGACTTCGGTGTCAGCAGCACATGATCGCTGCCGTGGTACAGGCGGCCGACAACCGGATCGGCGATGAACGACCCGAACTCGTAGAGCGGATCCCCGGGGCCGGCGGTCAACATCATGGCGGTGCAGCAGACGGCGCTGCTCCAGCGTTGTCTCCGGGCCGCAGTTTACCCCAACTGCGTACTTCGGTTCGGACCGCGCCGGAAGCGATTCGGGAAACGCGGATTCGCCCGGCTCCGGTGTCGTTTTCATTTTCTTCCCGCGAATTTCATCGGTCACGGCATCGACATTCGAGGCATCGGAAGCCCATATTCCTGACGCGCAAACGCGTGTGACGATCGATTCCGCCGACCTGCGCCTCATCCATTGCGGACAAGGGTGAGGCGAGGGAGAACCGGCCCGCTCGCCTCATCAGTTGCCGTCAGAACACGTGGTGATTCCGGTCGATGCGTCGAACCGACTGAGCTCGTGGGGGCACCCGGCTTATGAACCAGCGCGGATCATCGTCAATGGAACACCTCAGGCGGCTCCTCGCACCGCTCGCCGCGGTTCTTGTCGTTCTCTCTCTTGCCGCGTACGTCCCTGAGACGCCAGCCAGGGCGCAGAGTGCCTCTTCAGGTCAGGCCGGAGCGGCGCCGCTGGCAGGCCCGAACCCGCCGGCAGGGCAAGCGCCCACCGCACCTGCTGGACGCGGCCGCGGTCCGGTTCAAGCGCCGGATGCGAACGATCCGCTCAATGCCAACGCGGACCTGTCACCAAAGCCACCTGTCGTGCCGCTCCGTCCCGAGGAGCAGGCGACGCGATTCTGGCTCCCTCCCGGCTATCGGCTGGAGCCGGTGCTCGCCGATCCCGTCATCGACTCCCCGGGGCAGATCGCGTTCGACGGCAATGGACGGATGTTCGTCGCGGAGCTGCGCGGCTACGTGCAGACGCTCGACGGCATCGACATGGTGCCGCCCGTGGGCCGCATCTCCCTGCACGAAGACCGGAACAACGACGGCGTGTACGAGCACCACAGCGTGTTCGTCGACAACCTGGTGTTCCCGCGCTTCGTGACGCCGTTCGGCGCCAACAGCATTCTCACGATGGAGACGCACAAGGACGAGATCTGGAAGTACACGGACGCGGACGGCGATGGTACGGCGGAGAAGAAGGAGTTGTTCACCGCAGAGTTCGGCCGGCCCGGCAACATCGAACATCAGCCGAGCAGCCTGTTCTGGGCGATGGACAACTGGATGTACAGCACCTACAACTCGTTTCGCCTGCGCTGGACGCCAGGCGGATTGTTGCGGGAGCCGACGGGCGCCAACGGCGCGCAGTGGGGCATCAGCCAGGACAACTACGGAAAAGTCTGGTTTCAGGCCGGCGCCAGCGGAATGCCGGGTTATTTCCAGTTCCCGATTCACTACGGGAACTTCGACATGCAGGATCGCTTCGAGCAGGACCTGAACATCACGTGGGGTGCGCCGATCCTGATCGGCGACATCCAGGCTGGGCTGCCAGGTACACGGATACCGGACGGATCGCTGATCCGCGCGACCGCATCTGCCGGCAGCGAAGTGTTTCGAGGCGACCGGCTACCCAAGGATTTGATCGGCGACTACCTCTACGGCGAAGTTGTCGCCCGCATCGTCCGGCGGATGAAGCCGGTCAAGACCGAGGGGCTGACGCAGCTCCGCAACGCGTATCCGCTCTCCGAGTTCATCCGCTCGCTCGATCCCCTGTTTCGTCCGGTCGATGTCGCCACGGCGCCGGACGGCACCATCTACATCGCCGACATGTATCGCGGCATCATCGAGGGGGCGCCCTGGGCAAAAGAAGGCACGTATCTCCGTCAGAAGATCAACCAGTATCAGCTCGACAAGGTCCTCGGCCATGGCCGCATCTGGCGCCTGACGTACGACGGCATGCCGCGCGACACGCGGCAGCCTCACATGCTGAACGAGACGCCGGCGCAGTTGGTCGCGCATCTCTCGCATCCCAACGGCTGGTGGCGTGATACCGCGCAGCAGCTGCTCGTCCTGAAGCAGGACAAATCGATCGTTCCCGCGCTGCAGCGTCTGGTGCGGGCGCGCGCCAACCCGCTGGCGCGCTTCCATGCGTTGTGGACGCTCGAAGGAATCGGCGCGCTCGATCGGGCGCTCATCCGCGAGCAGCTGAAGGATGCCGACCCGCAGATGCGCATTCAGGCGATCCGCGCGAGCGAGACGCTCTACAAGGCCGGCGATCGTTCGCTGCTCGCGGACTACCGCGCGGCCGCGAAGGACGCCGACGTCGACGTCGTCATTCAGGCGATGCTGACGCTGAACCTGTTCAAGACGCCGGAGCTCGACGCCACCATCACCGCGGCGCAGGCGGCGACGAAGGCCCGGGGTGTCCAGCACGTGGGCGCGCAGATCCTCCGGCCCGCCTCGATGCTGACCGGCGGCCGCGGCCGCGGCGGACGGACCGCGGACGAGCAGGCCATGCTCGCGCGCGGCGAGACCACGTCCAAAGAGCTCTGCGCGACGTGTCATGGCCCGGATG
>JBOGIX010000245.1:0-8350 GCA_050744685.1 Vicinamibacterales bacterium
AGCGAGTCGAGCTCGGCGCCGCTCAGGGTGCCTGCCGCGTGCGCGCCGACGGCTTCGAACACGTCCTGGATGGTGACGTCCTTGTCGTGCCATCGGCCCGGCGCGATCGAACCGCCGTAGAGCACCATCCCCGGCACGTCGAGGCGCGCGAGGGCCATGGCGCCGGCCGGGATCGTCTTGTCGCAGCCGACGAGCACGATCAGGCCGTCGAAGAGATTTCCGCGCGTGACGAGCTCGATCGAGTCGGTGATGACCTCCCGGCTCACGAGCGAGGCGCGCATGCCCTCGGAGCCCATGGTGATGCCATCGGAGATGGAGACGGTGTTGAATTCGAGCGGCGTGCCGCCGGCCTCGCGGATCCCCGCCTTGACGTCGACGGCGAGGTCGCGCAGGTGATAGTTGCAGGGACCGATCTCAATCCAGGTGTTCGCGACACCGATGAGCGGGCGCCGAAGGTCCTCGTCGGTGAGGCCGGTGGCGCGGAGCATCGCCCGCGCCGGCGCCCGGCTCGCGCCCTCGGTGAGCGCGCGGCTGCGCCATTTCAACTCGTGACTCGACACGTATCAGGGCTCCTGTTTCTCCAGCTTCCAGCTTCCAGCTTCCGGCTTCCAGCTCTGGCTTAGGCGCGGGCCTTCCTCAACAAAAAAGGCCGTCTCCTGTTCGGTGACGGCCTCGGTTTTCACGTTGCAGACCCGGCTCGTCACCCGCAGGGCGCCCGGCGGACGAGGCCGGGCACGAGAACCGGAATGACGAGGGGGCGCAGCGGCATGGGGCAAGTATGCCGCAGGGCGTGTGGATAAACAAACACAATTATTTTTGACTTACGATAAAGGCTGATTATGAAAGCAAATCGCCCGACGGCCGTGTTCGCACACCCGCGAATGCCACGGGAGGACGGGGAGCACGGGAATTCACGGGAGCGCTTTCCTGAAGCGGTCATGGGCTCCCGTGAACTCCCGTGCTCACTTACTGCCGTGAAGTTTTCCGACGAAGTTGTCCCTCACAGGCGACGGCGATTCGAAAATGCACGTTGAAGGGAGCGGTGTCTTGACGCCAGAATAGCGGCAAGGCGCCGGCCCCGCGGCGTTCCCGCACAGGAGGCGGCTGCATCGTCACGTGGATCTCCGGCAACTCGAAATTCTCAGGGCCGTCGCGCAGACAGGCTCCTTCACCAGCGCCGGGCAGCAGCTGCACCTCTCGCAGTCGGCAGTGAGCCGCCAGATCCTGCTCCTCGAGGAGGAGCTGCACGAGCAGCTGTTCCTGCGCCTCGGCCGCAAGATCCGGATCACGCCGGCGGGCACGTCGCTCCTCGGCCTGAGCGAGCGCATGTTCGAGGATCTCGAGCGCACGCGCGCCGGCATCCTCGACAGCCAGAAGGCCGTGAGCGGCACCGTGCGCCTGGTCGGCGGCATGACGGTCTGCCTCTACGTCTTCCCGCCGCTGCTCAAGGCCTTCCGCAAGGAGCATCCCGGCGTCGAGGTGAAGTTGATGCCCGGCGCCACACCGCGCCTGATTCGCCAGCTGCGCACTGGCGCCGCCGACCTCGGCCTGCTCACGCTGCCCATCGACGATCCGAACCTCGTCAGCATCCCGGTGATGCGCGAAGAGCTGTTGCTCGTCACCGCGCCGACGCACCCGCTGGCGAAACGCCGTCAGATCAATCCCCAGGATCTGATCGGGCAGCCGTTCGTCCTCTTCGAAGCGGGCTCCAACAGCCGCAAGACCATCGAGGAGTTCTTCGTCCGCGAGCAGATTGCGCCCAAGGTCGTCACCGAGACGGAGAACGTCGAGATCATCAAGGCGCTCGTCATGGTCGGCATGGGCATGGCCATCATTCCGTATCAGGCCGTGGCCCGGGAGGTGCGCGCCGGGCAGCTGTTCTGCTCCCGGATTTCGGGGGTGCAGATCGTGCGTGAAACCGGCTGGGTGCACCTGCGCCTGAACCGCGTGCCGCGGGCGATGCAGGAGATGATGCGCACGCTCGAACGCGTGCGGCCGAAGCTGAAGCTGTCGCCCGGACCGGTGCCGCGCCGCAAGGCGGCGGGTCCGCCCGCGGAGGGCGGCGCTACTTCGTAACCGCCTGGATGTGGATCCCGCATTCGAGCTTCTGGCCGGCCCACCGGCCCGAGCGCTCGTTCGAGGGATCCAGCGGCAGCGAGGTGCAGGGCTCGCAACCGATGCTGGTGTAGCCGTGGTCGTAGAGCGGCAGCAGCGGGATGTCGTGGCGCTTCGCGTATTCCCACACCGCGCGCGTGGACCACGGCGCGAGCGGGCTCACCTTCGTCAGGACCTTGCCCGACGGCAGCGTGAACGGCTCCACCTCACCGAGCGACGCGCGGCTCGCCGACTGCTCGCGCCGCAGGCCCGTGAACCAGACGTCGTGGGCCTCGAGCGCGGCGAAGAGCGGCCCCACCTTATGCCGTGCGCAGCACGCCGTGGTGTCCTGCTGCCAGAGCCCGGGCGACGGCTCGTCCGCGCGCAGGTTGACGAGGTTCAGCCCCCAGCGCTCCGCGATCGCATCGCGATACGCCATCGTCTCGGCGAAATGATGGAAGGTGTCGAGGAACAGCACCGGGATGTCGGGCCGGATCTCGCGCAGCATGTGCACGAGCACCACGCACTCGGCCTGGAAGCTCGAGGTCACGCACGGCGCTTTCGCCATCGACAGTTGTTCGGCGATCAGGGTCTGCGCGTCGCTCATGTCAGGATCTCCTCGAGCACCCGGCGCACCGCCTCGATGGCCTCGTTCTCGGTGGCGGCGGCCCGTGCGGCCCGCGCCAGCCGATCGGCGGCGCCCGTATCACGCGCCCCGCTGCCCGCTTCGTGCAACTGCTCGACGATCATCCCGGCGCCCGCCGTGGCGTTGGTCGCCGGATCGATGATCACGAAGCTGCCGGTGCCGCGGTTGTTCTCGTAGGGGTCGAAGACCAGCGGTCGCGACGCCGTCACCGTGACGAGGCCGATGTCGTTCAGCGCCAGCGGGCGGTCGAGCTCCGCGGTGACCGTCCGCGCCGCGTGCTTCAAGAGGTAGACGCGGCGCGGATCGAGCGGCCGCTCGTCCATCCACACCACGTGCGCCGACACGCGCCGGCTGATCCCGGGCGCGGTGGTCGTGATCAGATCGCCGCGGCTGACGTCGACTTCGTCCTCGAGCGTGATCGTGACCGACATGGGCGCGTGCGCGAGGGCCAGGTCGCCGTCCCACGTCACGATCCGCTTCACGCGCGTCTGGCGCCCCGACGGCCAGATCGTCACGGTATCTCCCGGCTTGATCGTGCCCGACGCGATCTGGCCGGCATAGCCGCGGAACTCGTGGTTCGGCCGCAGCACCATCTGCACCGGGAACCGGAACGGATTCGCCGCCGCCGTCTTGTCGACCGAGACCGTTTCCAGGTACTCGAGCAGGGGCGTGCCGGTGAACCACGGCGTTTCCTCGCTCCGCTGGACCACGTTGTCGCCGTTCAGCGCGCTCAGCGGGATCGCGTGCAGCGTGGATTTGCGGTCGACGAGGTCCGTGAACCCGTCGCGAATCGTCTCGAAGACGCCGCGATCGAAGTTCACGAGATCCATCTTGTTGACCGCCAGGACGAAGTTCGAGATTCCCAGCAGGCTGGCAATGCGCGCATGCCGTCTGGTCTGCTCGCGCAGACCATGGCGTGCGTCGACCAGCAGGATCGCCAGGTCGGCGGTGGATGCGCCCGTGGCCATGTTGCGCGTGTACTGTTCGTGCCCGGGCGTGTCGGCGAGGATGAACTTCCGCCGCGCCGTGGCGAAGTAGCGGTAGGCGACGTCGATGGTGATGCCCTGCTCCCGCTCCGCGCGCAGGCCGTCGGTGAACAGCGAGAAATCGATCGGCCCGGCGCCGCGGTTGCGCGACGCGGCCTTCACCGAGGACAACTGATCCTCGTAGACCGCCCGCGCCTCGTACAGCAGCCGCCCGATCAACGTGCTCTTGCCGTCGTCCACGCTGCCGGCGGTGCAGAGGCGGAGGAGCCCGGATGTTGCGCTTGGTTCCAGAACCATGGTCACCTGATCAGAGGCCTAAAAATAGCCTTCCCGCTTCTTCATCTCCATCGAGCCGTCCTGATCGTGGTCGATGACGCGCAGCTGCCGTTCGGAGTGCCGCGCGGCCACGAGCTCCTCGATGATCTTGGGAATCGTGTCGGCGTGGGACTTGACGGCGCCCGTGCAGGGGGAGCAGCCGAGCGATCGCATCCGGCACATCACCGGCTGCGGGCGCTCGCCCGGCAGCAGCGGCACGAAGGGCTGCTCGGTCATGATGAGCGAGCTGCCGCGCACGATCACCTCGCGCTCGCGCGCGTAATAGAGCGGCACCACCGGGATCTGCTCGACGTGGATGTAATGCCAGACATCGAGCTCCGTCCAGTTGGACAGCGGAAACACGCGCACGGATTCGCCGGGACCGAGCCGGCTGTTCAGCAGGTGCCAGAGCTCGGGGCGCTGCCGCTTCGGATCCCAGTGTCCCTTGGCGTCGCGCAGCGAGAACACGCGCTCCTTCGCCCGCGATCGCTCTTCGTCGCGGCGCGCGCCGCCGAACGCAGCGTCGAAGCCCCCCGCCTGCAGCGCGTCGAGCAGCGCCTTCGTCTTGAGCAGGCCGCAGCAGCGTTGCGTGCCGACGGCAAACGGCTGCGTGCCCCCGTCGAGCGCTTCCTGGTTCGTGTGCACGATCAGTGTGGCGCCCACCTCCCGCGCGTACCAGTCGCGGAACTCGATCATCTCGCGGAACTTGTAGCCGGTGTCGATGTGCAGCAGCGGGAACGGGATCGGTCCCGGGTAGAACGCCTTCTGCGCCAGGCGCAGCAGCACCGACGAGTCCTTGCCGATCGAATAGAGCATCACCGGCCGCTCGAACTCGGCGACCACTTCCCGGAAGATGTGGATGCTCTCGGCCTCGAGCGCCCGCAGGTGATCGAACCCGCGCTTGTCCGGCGTTCGGCCGTGCAGCGGCTCGGGCCGGCCGTGCACGAGCGGCCCCGCCTCGGCCGCGAGCGGCGACGCATCGACCAGCGACGTCAGATCGATCGACGATGAGCTGGTAAACCCTGGTGACGAAGGAGCTTGCGCGGACATCAATGATTTCTCCCGATACGACACGACTGCGGACCGTCTGGTGAACGGAGAGCCGAGCGATCAGCTGGGAGAGGACGTGGGAACGAAAGACTGGTCTGGAAGTGTGAGCCCTCTCACCGGCGGGTCGCCGGCACCGTACAGGAGCATCGACAAGCCGATGCGCACGGGCGACAACAACAGGTGAAGGACAACATGACCTTCCGCAACGTAGCACGAACCGGGCCCGCGCTGTCAAGGTCGGCGACGCGGGGAAAATGCCAGGAATGCAAAAAATGCCATGAATGCCAAGAATAGTGGGGCGGTTTCAACACCAGGCTGAAAAAGACGGCCCGTGTTGCTCACCATTCCCTGGCTCTCCGCAAAGAGGGGTGATGTGTATTGCTCAGGCTGCTGCAGCCGAGGCGCCTGAACAGCAGCCTAACCGGACCGTCGGATTCCGGGAGTGTTTGACCAGCGACGTACTCAGGCGGCCGTGTTCGACCCGGTTGAAGAAGTTGCCCCCCCATTCATGGCATTCATGGCATTCATGGCATTCATGGCATTTTGGCCATTGCGTTCACCCAGTGTTCCTCATCCCCGCCGCCACCCCGTTGATCGTGACCAGCAGGGCGCGGCGGAGCTGCACGACGTCGGCGGAGGGCTCACTGCCGGGAGTTGAGGGTTGACTGCGCAGGCGCCGCAGCAGCTCGACCTGCAGCAGGTTGATGGGGTCGACATACGGGTTGCGGACGTCGATCGACCGTCGCAGCACCGGGTTCTCCTCGAGCAGGCGCGCGTGTCCGGTGATGTGCAAAACGGCGCGGACGGACTGTTCGAGGCGTTGCCGCAGCGTGCGGCCGAGATCGTGATGCTCTGGGGCGACGAGCTGGCGGTCGTAGTGCGCCGCTACGCCGGCGTCGGCCTTTGCCAGCGCCATCTCCATCAAGTCGATGGTCGATCGGAAGAACGGCCAGTCGCGATACATCGCGCGGCAGACGGCGCGGTCTTCATCCGTGAGCGCTTCGCCGAGCAGCTCCTCGACGCCGAGCCACGACGCGAGCAGCAGCCTCGTCTGCGTCCAGGCGAATTGCCACGGGATCGCACGCAGCATCTGCAGGCCGCCCTCGGACGTTCGCCGCGCGGGGCGGCTGCCGATGTGCAGCGCGTCGAGCTCCGCCTCCGGAGTGGCGCTGCTGAAGTAGGGCAGGAACCGCGCGTCCTCGTACACCGTCCGGCGGAACGCGATACGAGCCGCCTCCGCGACGCGCTCCATTGTCGTCCGCCAGCAGGGATCGGCGGCCGACGGCTGCGTCAGCGTGGCTTCGAGCGTGGCGCTCGTGTAGACCTCCAGCGTGCGCACGGCAATCCCCGGCAGGCCGAACTTCGCCTGCACCATCTCTCCCTGTTCGGTGACGCGCAGCGTGCCGTCGACCGATCCCGGCGGCTGTGACTGAATTGCGAGATAGGTCGGACCGCCGCCGCGGCCCACGCTGCCGCCGCGGCCGTGGAACAGCGTGATGGGCACGGCATGATCGCGGCAGGCGGCCACGATCGTTTCCTGCGCTTTGTACAGCTCCCAGGCAGCGGCCACGCGGCCGATTTCCTTCGCCGAATCGGAGTAGCCGACCATCACTTCCTGCCGGCCTTCGCGGCGCATCACCCGTTCGCGATACGAGGGGATCGAGAGCAGCCCGTTCATCACGTCGGCGGCCATGCGCAGGTCGCGGGCGGTCTCGAACAAGGGAACGACACGCAGCGGACGGCGAATGCCCGCTTCGCGCTGCAGCAGCTCGACGGCGAGCACGTCGGACGGACGTCCCGCCTGCGTGATGACGTAGGCGCCGAGCGAACCCGCGGGGATCCACGCGAGCATGCGGAAGGTGTCCAGCAATTCCACGACCTTTGGCGTCGCGGACAGGCTGTCGAGCGGCAGCCGCCGATCCTGGCTGAGCACGTTCAGCAGGAAATCGATGCGCCGTTCTTCGCTCCAGCCGCCATAACTGCCCAGGCGGAGGTGCCTGGTGATCTCGTCCAGCGCTTGCGTGTGGCGCGACGCTTCCTGGCGGATGTCGAGGCGAACGAGCGTCAGGCCGAAGGCGGCCACGCGGCGCTGGATGTCCGCGAGCCGGCCGTCCGCGATCAACTCGTTTCCCGTGGCGCGCAGCGAACGCTCGCAGGCGCGCAGCGGCTCGCCGAGGTCGTCGTCCAGTTCGAGCGGCAACGACTCGAGCGTCCCGGTGCCGCGGAACGGGGCGAGGCCCTCTTCGACGATGCGGCGCGTGGCCTCGAGGCGTTGCTGCAGTTCGCGCAGGACCACACGATAAGGTTCGTGGTTCGTCTGGGCGCGGACTTGCAGCTCCGGGGTGGCCACGCTCATCGACAGCTCGAAGCGCAGGGCTTCGATCTCCCGCGCGTACAGCGACAAGGCGGTCCAGCGCGCCATCAGGCACGCGTGCCGCGTGACCTCCGGCGTGACCGAGGGATTGCCGTCGCGATCGCCGCCTATCCAGGAGCCGAACCGAATCGGCGCGCAGTCGAGCGGCAGCCGGCGGCTGGTGACCTGGCGCAGCGTCCGATCGAGCGACCGGCAGAACGCCGGCACCGCGTCCCACAGCGTCTCCTCGAACACGGCCATCCCCGATCGCACTTCGTCGAGCGGCGACGGGCGCTCGCGCCGCACTTCGTGCGTGTGCCACGCGCCATCGATCTCGCGCCGCATGATCTCGAGCAGCATGTCGCGCTCCGCGCCGGTCAGATCGGGGCGATCGAACTCGGCGAGTGCGGCGGCGATGCCGTTGTACTTGTGCTGCAGCGTGCGGCGCATGATCTCGGTCGGATGCGCCGTCATCACCAGCTCGATGCGCAGGCGGCAGACGGCCTCGAACAGCGCATCCGGGGTCATGCCGGACGCCAGCAGGCGCGGCAGGACCTCTTCGAACGAGGCCTGCTGCGGGCGGCCGTTCGGATCGCGCTGCAGCGCGCGGCGGCGGCGCATGCGATGGTGCTGCTCGGCGATGTTCGCGAGGTTCAGGAAGTGCGCGAAGCTGCGCGCCACGGGCAGCGCGGCTTCCACGGGCATCGCGCGCAGCTCGCTCGCGAGGGTCTCGAAGCTGTTGCTCGCGCCCGGCGCGGTCGTGCGCGTGCGCTTGGCCAGCGCCCGTACGCGCTCGACACGCTCGAAGTGTTCGACCCCTTCGTGGCGCCGCAGCGTTTCCCCGAGCAGCTCCCCGAGCAGGCGGACGTCGTCACGATGAGGCTTATGGGGATCAGGGGGCATTAC
>JBOGIX010000246.1:0-1904 GCA_050744685.1 Vicinamibacterales bacterium
GCCGATGATCGTGCCGAGGCCGATGACCATGGCGATGAACCCGAGCGTGTCGCCGACACCGGACTGGAACGCGCGCGGGATGTCGGGCAGCGGTATCCGCGCGGCGAGGCCGACGAAGAGCGACCCCGTCGCCAGCGCGAGGAACGCGGGCATGCGCATCCAGGTGATGAGCAGCACCACCAGGACGACACCAAGCGCGGCAGCGACGAGAAGGGGAGTGGCGTCGACGGGGGGCACGGTCGAAAGAGCTTAACTCAGGGTTGGGCATCAACTCCCAACTCGGGCATCAACGCCCAACTTTCAATCCCAGGGCATGCGGCTCGAACCATCCAGGTGGAAGGCGCGGCTCACAGCGAGTGTGCGGGATGTTCGCTCCGCTCTCTCGACCTCACGCCTGGGGAGTTGGAAGTTGAGAGTTGGCGCAGGCGCCTCTGATAGCATCGCTGGGATGTGGTGGACGCTCATCCCGCTGCTGCTGCAGGATCCCGCCTTGCAGCCGCCGCGCATCACGCAGACCGTCGTCGTCTCGGCGGCGTCGGAGCCGGTGCCGCTCGATGCGCTGGCGCGCGCGGTCACGGTGCTCACGCGCGACGAGATCGACCGGTTGCCCTCGTGGTCGATCGCGGACGTGCTGCGGATGGCGGGGAGCGTGCAGGTGCGCAGCCGCGGCAGCTTCGGGACGCAGACGGACCTGTCGGTGCGCGGCGGCGGATTCGGACAGGTCGTGGTGCTCGTGGATGGCGTGCGGCTCAACGACAGCCAGTCCGGCCATCACAACGCGGATATTCCCGTGGCGATCGCGCGGATCGAGCGCATCGAGGTCCTGCGGGGCACGGGCTCGTCCCTCTACGGCGCCGACGCGGTAGTCGGGGCCGTCAACATCGTCACGCGCCGGCAGACGGACGCGCCCGCGATGTCGATCGCGGGCGGAGAGCATGGTCTCGTTCGCGCATCGGGGTCGGCCGGATGGTCGAGCGGTCCTGTGACAATGTCGCTCGACGGATGGGGCACCCGCGCGTCGGGCTTCATGTTCGACCGCGAGCTCGCCACCGGCGGTGCGTCGTGGGCGGCCTCGTTCTCGCCGCGCCGGCGCGTCTCGGCGTCGCACCTGCGCAACGCGTTCGGTGCGAACGGCTTCTACGGGCCGTCGCCGTCCAAGGAGTGGACCGATCAGACACTCGTCTCGTTTTCGGATTCCGGCGGGAGCGGGGCTAGGCGCCTGAGCACGCGCCTCTCGTACAGAACGCACGGCGATCATTTCAGGTGGGACGTGAACCGTCCGGGGTTTGCCGAGAATCGGCATCGCACCCATTCCGCAACCGCGGGCGCCACGTTCCGCACCGGCTCTGCGCGCAACTGGACGAGCATAGGCGCGGAAGCAGGCATGGACTGGGTGCGTTCCAACAATCTCGGCGATCGTGACTTCGGCCGCGCCGGCGCGTTCGTCGAGGTGCAGCGCGCGCTCGGCGACAGAACGACCGTGCATCCGGCGCTTCGCTACGATCGCTATTCGTCGTTCGGCGGCAGCTGGAGTCCGTCGCTGGCCGCCGTGGTCTCGCTGCGGCCCGGATTACGCGCGCGCGCGTCTGCCGGCCGTGCGTTTCGCGTGCCGACGTTCACCGAGCGGTACTATCGCGATCCCGCGCACCTGGCGCGTGCAGAGCTCGCGCCCGAGCATGCCTGGGGCGTCGAAGGCGGCGTGGACTGGACCGCCGGCGGCTGGACGGGCGGCGTGACGCCGTTCCTTCGACGCGAGCACGACGTGATCGACTGGATCAGATCGAACCCGCTGGAGCCATGGCGCACCGCGAACATCCGCGACGTGCGCACGCACGGCGTCGAGCTGACCGTGGCGCGCGGCGGCCGACACGGCTTCGCGCGTCTGGAATACACGTGGGTACGAT
>JBOGIX010000247.1:0-6753 GCA_050744685.1 Vicinamibacterales bacterium
TGGAAGCTGGAAGCTGGAAGCTGATTGATTTGACTTGCGCAGTGTGCTGCCGGACAATTCGCCCGTCTCCAGTCATCGAACGGGTATGTCATGCACGCGGAGCTTGCGATCGTGTCACCAGACGAGACCGGGCGTGAATACGTGCTGCAGCGGTACGAGCACGCGATCCGCTACTACTGGAGTGCCAGCCGCAACAACAAGCGGTGGTACAAGTGGACGCGCTACCTCACGGTGATCCTGGGCGCGGCGGTCACGCTGCTGGCGTCGTTGTCGTCCTCGGAGCTCGTGACAGGCGGATGGCGCGTCGTCGTCGGCATTGCAGCGCCGGTGATCGCGGCCGCGCTGACGATCTCGAGCGGCCTGCTGAGCGCGTTCCAGTGGGGCGCAGCGTGGCAGGAAATGGTGCTGACGGCGGAGCGGCTGGAGCAGGAGCGCGATCGCATCAGGGTCACGGCGACGAGCGATCCGGCCAAGGATCTCGACATCCTCAACAAGCTCGTGCTCACCGAGAGCACCGGCTTCTTCACCCGGATCATGGGGAGCGCGCAGCGTACGGCGCTGCAGGGGCAGCCCGATCAGGGATCGGACTGACGCGCGGCGCGCGGTTTGGTATGAGCTGGTCGGATATCGGCGAGATCCAGGCGTCGCTCGAACGCGCGCTGGCGGCGTACGACGGCGGCGGTGCACAGCGAATCTGCGACGCGCTGGTCCGCCGGATACGCACCGAGGCCGAGGTGTGCGGCGCCGACGCGGCCGGCGCGGTTCTCGCGGCGCTCCGCAGAAAACGACGGTTCGATCTGGCTGGCCGGGTCGCGGAAGCATTCGTGCTCTCGGGGCAGAACGCGCCGCGCATCCGGCGGCACTACGCCCAGGCGCTGATCGATCAAGGTTTCCTCCTGGCCGCCGAGCCGGTGCTCTTCGCGCTCGCCTCCGAGCCGCTCGAGGATGATACCGAGGCCGCCGAGGCGCATGGCCTCTTCGGCAGGATCTACAAGCAGCGCTACGTGGAGTCCGCCGCGCCCGGCAACGCCCGCGCGCGCGCGTTCTTTGAGCGCGCCCTGGCCGAGTACCTCCAGACCTACCGCTGCAATCCGGCGCGACACTACTGGCACGGCGTGAACGTCGTCGCGCTGCTGCACCGCGCGCGCGCCGACGGCATACCCGTCGAGCACGCGCCCGATCCGGATGGGGTCGCGCGGGCGATCCTCGCGACACTTCGTCAGGCTCCGGAAACGGCGGAGCCCTTCGCGCTGGCCACCCGGCTCGAGGCGCATCTCTCGCTGCGCGAGTACGCCGAGGCGGAAGCCGCCGCGCTGGAGTACAGCCGCCATCCGGGCGCTGATGCGTTCGAGTTCGCGAGCACGCTGCGGCAACTCGAGGAGGTGTGGCGGCTGCACGACGCGACGCCGCCAGGCGCGACCATTCTGCCGATCCTGCGCGCGGCCCGGCTGTGCGGCGAGAAGGGCGCACTGGCCGCAACGCCGTCGAACGTCGACACGGAAATCGCACGCACGCAACATGCGCGCGCGGAGCTCGAACGGATCTTCGGCGCCGACAAGACCGTCACCCTGCAGTGGTACGAGACCGGGCTGCTCCGCACGAAGTCGGTGGCACGTGTCGAACGTCTCGACGGAAAAGGGCACGGCACGGGGTGGCTGGTGGATGCCGCCGACTTCTTCCCGAGCGTGAGCGGCACCCTGCTGCTGACCAACGCTCACGTGATCAATGCCGAGGGCACCGGCGGCGCACTCGCGCCCGACCAGGCGCAGGCGAACTTCCAGGGCATCAAGACCGTGCTCGAGCTCGGCCGTGTTATCTGGTCGTCGCCGCCCGATCGGCTGGACGCAACCTTTGTCACCTTCCGCGACGCCGGGCCGGCCGTGGCGCCGCTGCCGCTTTCGACGCGCAAGCTCAGGCTGGGCGTGCCGCCGCCGCGCCTCTACATCATCGGCCACCCCGCGGGACGGGATCTCGAGCTGTCGCTGCACGACAACAAGCTGCTGGCATGCAGCGAGAGCCTGCTGCACTACCGCACCCCGACGGAGGGTGGCAGCTCCGGCAGCCCGGTGTTCGAAGAGACCGGATGGAAAGTCGTCGCACTACACCACGCAGGCGGTTGGTACGAAGGCATCGACGGCAACACGCCGCCGCCGTATGAAGCCAACGAAGGCATCCCGATCCTCGCCGTGCAGCAGGCGACGCGACAGACTGCGACCGCCGCGCCGGCGTGAAGGAGTCATCCGTTCATGAGCCGCAATCAGATCGCCACCTACATACCCCAGGGCTCGCTCGAGTCTGCGCGCGACACGTCCATGCAGCCGCGCGGCGCGGCGGCGCGAGAACCCACCGCCGACGAGCTCGCCGAGCTCGTTCGCGCACTGCAGATCCTGGAAGCGTCGCAGAGCCGTCCCGGCATCATGGCCACGGCGCCCGACGAGCTCGTCGCGAATCTGCAGACGTTCATTACCACCGTGATGGCGCCCGCCGAGAACAGGCTCGAGCAGGGCCCGAACGCCACGCTCGAGGCCAAGTTCGACTCGCACGACATCCTCGGATGGGCCGGCAGCTTCTTCAGCTGGTGGAGGAAGCTCGATCCGTTCGAGTGGAAAACGCCGTCCGCGCCGGGTGCCCTGCCTTCGAGCTGCCGCATCGCGCTCTTCGGCGACTGGGGCACGGGCCTCTACGGCGCGCCCGTGTGCGCGAAAAGCATCGAACAGAGCAAGTACGACGTCGTCCTGCACCTCGGCGACGTCTACTACTCCGGCACCAAGAAAGAGATGACCGATCGGTTCGTGAACATGTGGCCGAAGGTCCCCGGCGCGGTGAACCGGGGATTGAACGGCAACCACGAAATGTACACGGGCGGACGCGCGTACTTCGATGCCGTGAACGCCTGGGGCCAGACCTCGAGCTACTTCGCGCTCGAGAACGAGCACTGGATCCTGGCCGGCCTCGACACGGCTTACGCCGATCACGACCTGAACGGCGATCAGGCCCGCTGGCTTCAGGATCTCGCCGCCGGATCACCGCAGAAGAAGCTGATCCTGTTCTCGCACCACCAGCCGTTCTCGCTGCTCGACAGCCAGGGGCCGAAGCTCGTACGCAAGCTGGCGCCGCTCTTCGAGAGCAAGCGCATCTACGCCTGGTACTGGGGCCACGAACATCACTGCATCCTCTACCAGCCGCACGCGCTCTACGGCCTGCGCGGCCGCTGCGTCGGACATGGGGGCTTTCCGTATTTCCGCGAGAAGAAACTGCTCGGCGACAAGCCGCCGGACACGCCCGTGTGGAAAAACCTCGACAGCAAGAATCTCGTGCCCGGCGCGAAGATTCTCGACGGTGTCAACCGGTACATCGAAGATGGCCTCGAGGACTACGGACCGAACGGCTACATGACGCTCGAGCTCGAAGGGGAAGAACTGTTCGAGATCGTGCACATGCCCGACGGCACCGAAGTGTGGAACCAGCCGATCGAGTAGACAGCTCTCAGCTTTCAGCTTTCAGCTTTCAGCTTTCAGCTTTCAGCTTTCAGCTCTCAGCTGAACTGATGACTGACGGCTGATGACTGATGGCTGATGGCTGATGGCTGACCGCTGACCGCTGACCGCTGACCGCTGACCGCTGACGGCTACGCGGCGTTCACCTGAACTCGAGTGATTTCGCGTTTCGTTATCGCACCCGGAAGAAGTAGCGATATCGCTCCACGTCGGGCCGGCCGGCCGCGCTTTCGTAGAGCGCAACGATGTAATCGTCGGGCCGTAGATGTGAGGCCGGGATGTCCATGTGTGCGAGCGTACGCGATTCCGGATCGACGACGACCGGGGCACGTGTGACTTCGCGGCCGTCGACGGTGCGGACAATCGCGCGGCCCTGCCGCAGCGGCGCCGCCGCGGGATCCTCCTGCAGCTCGAGGCGGACAACGTCAGCGCCTGGATCGATCGACACCGTTGGCGGGTCGGCGCCCGGCGCGCGGGTTTGCACGGGCCGCAGCGTCAAGGCAAGGACTGTTGGAGCAGGGGGCGCGGCCTTGACGGGAGGAGGCGGCGCCGGTGCGTTCCCCGCACGCGGCGCGGGCGACGGCGCTCCTCGATCGATGTCTGAGCGGCGCGTATCCGGAACGGCGAGCCAGACGCCGGCCGCAATCGCCACGACGAGCGCGGCGGCGGCCGCAGATTGCAGCGACATCGGCCACGGGCGCCATGCGGCGACGATCGATCGCCAACCCGGCTGGTGCGACGACGGCTGCGGCGCGGCTGCCGCGGACGACGGGCGCTGCCCCAGGGCGCGAGCAACGGCGACTCGAGTGCGATGGCGCGGGCTCGCGAGATAGTGCCGCTCGAACTGCTCGCGCTCCTGCGCGCCGAGCTGCCCTGACAAGTAGTCGTCGATGAGGTCGTCTTCCGCCGCGCTGACGCGATCGAGCGCCTCGGCCTGATCGAAGTACCCGTGTTCGATCGCGTCACGCTCCGCGTCGGACAGGGTCCCGAGCAGGTAGCCACGAAGAGAGCCGGCCTGCTGGTCAGACATCGGCCGAACGCCTCCGATCGAGGGAGGCTTCCGCGCGAGCCACGCCGGGGCGCGCCGCGGTCCCCGCGCACGACTGCACGCAGCGCTCGAGCCGATCGCGAACGCGCTGCACCCGGCTGCGAAGGGCGTTTTCCGAAACACCGAACGATTGCGCGAGGCGCCTGCGGTTGTCGATCTTCGCGCGACGCTCGGCCACATAGTAGTCGAGGACCAGCACCCGGCTCTCCTCCGGCAATGCGTCCAGGCAGCGCTCGAAGCAGCGTCGCAGGCTGTCGTCTTCGTCGACCTCAGGCGCCGTAGCGGCGACGTCTGTCCGCTCGTCGAGCGGGACCGCCGTGGGCCGCCGGCGCCATTCGCGCACGACCAGCCGGGCGATGCCCAGCGCGTAGCGTCGCACGTCCTCGACCTCGAGATCCCCCTCGAGTTTCCGCGCGAGACGGTCGAGCGTTTCATCCGCGCATTCCTCGGGCGACCAGACACCCTGCCAGTCGAAGAACCGCTCGAGCGTCAGGCGGAGGCGCTGGTACGCCGACGCGGCCTCGTCCGCACCTGGAGCCAGGCGCGAAAGCAGCCGGGCGAGGCCGGACGGAGCGCCGCTCGTGTCGACGCGGGGAGGATGATCGCGCATGGGCACGGCCGCACGTTCGGCCAACGGCATCTTACCGCCGCGACGCGGGCGCGCAAGCGGCGAACCTCCAGCCGTGCCCGCCAGCCGCTCACACGAGCTCACATTCAAGAGTGTCGACTACGCCGGAATCGTGTCGCGGCCCGGGCTTCTGGATCTCGTCGGCGGACCCGGGCGTCCTACCCGGTACTACCGAACATGCCTGCCGCCGCGCTCACCAACGCCGATCAGCCGCTTCTCGACGCCTACTCGCGCGCCGTCGTCGACGCGGTCGAGCAGGTGGCGCCTGCCGTCGTGACGATAGATGTCCGCAAACGCGGCGCCGGTCGTGCGCGACGCACGCCCGCGCAGGCCGGGTCGGGCTCCGGGTTCGTCTTCGCGTCGGATGGGCTCATCCTTACCAACAGCCATGTCGTGGAAGACGCGTCGGAGATCGATGTCACGCTGCCCGACGGCCGGGAACGGCGCGCGGACCTGATCGGGGCCGATCCCGATACAGACGTCGCCGTCTTGCGGATCACCGCCAGCGATCTCACGGCCCTGGTGTTCGGCGACTCCCAGGCGCTGCGACCGGGGCAGCTGGTCATTGCGATCGGCAACCCCTACGGATTCCAGCACAGCGTTTCGGCAGGGGTCGTGAGCGCGCTCGGACGATCGCTGCGGGCGCGGTCCGGCCGGCTGATCGAACACGTGATCCAGACCGACGCCGCGCTCAATCCCGGCAACTCCGGCGGACCCCTGGTCACGAGCGGCGGACAGGTCGTGGGCGTGAACACCGCGATCATCGCCGGCGGCCAGGGACTCAGCTTCGCGGTGCCGATTGGCACCGTGACGACCGTGCTGCCCGCGCTGCTCCGCGATGGACGGGTGCGCCGCGGCTATCTCGGCGTTGCCGGTCAGGACGTGCCGCTCCTCCGCCGCGTCACGCGGTTTCACCGGCTCACGCAGGCGTCGGGCGTGCTGGTGATCTCGCTCGAGGCCGACGGCCCGGCGCGCGAGGCCGGCGTCCGCGAAGGAGACATCATCGTGTCGCTCGACACGACGCCGGTCGCCAGCCTCGACGACCTGCACCGCGTGCTCACCGAGGACCGCATCGGCACGGTCGTGCACCTCGGCATCCTGCGTGACACGCAGCGAATCGACGTGATCGTCCGAATCGCAGACCGCGCCTAGGGCAAGCCCCTGCCTTCGCACCTGGCTTGTGCGTGCGACGGCGGCAAGGCCCCGACCCACCTTCGCACTTGGCTTGCGAGTGTTACGGCTGGCAAGGCCCGGTTCCCCAGTTCCCCAGTTCCTGCCCCCTTGTGTTCCAATACACGAGCGGAGGATGAGAGTGATGACCACGGAGCGGAAGGACGACGGCGCGCTGGTTCGGCGCGACTTCTTCAGAATTGCAGGGGCAGGGGTAGCGGCGGCTGCCGCGGGTCTGTCGCATCGCGGTGAGGTTGCCGCGCAGGAAACGGTGCACAAGGCGGCGCTCGAGCGGATCGCCAGCAACTCCTACCCGATCCGGCCGCTGTTCAAGCAGCGCGCGAACGCGGGCGGGCGAGGCGGGCGGGGCGGCGCCAATCCGGCGGCCGGCCGCGGCGCCGGTGCTGCGG
>JBOGIX010000248.1:0-4601 GCA_050744685.1 Vicinamibacterales bacterium
GCGCTGATCTTCGTCGTAGCGTAGCGAGGGAAAGTACCAGACGCGATATGCGAGCTGCCCGAGCTGCTCGGCGAGGCGAAAGGCTTCGAGCAACCGCGGGGGGCCTTCCGACAGCGTGCCCTTGAGCGCGGCGTAACGGTCGATGCCCGCATCGAGCTGCTTGTACGCCGCCTCCCACTCCTCCCAACCGGGATAGATATCGGTCAGGTTCCACTTGAACCGGCCGTCGATGTCGGAGCGAGTGCGGCTGCGCGCGGCCGGCTGCGGCGCGCCGGTGTCGGTCGGGGCAAAGCAGTTCGAACGATCCATCGAGCAACTATAACTAGATCCGGGGGGCTTCGCTGCGCCACCTAATGCCATGAATGCCATGAATGCCATGAATGAGGTGGGCCCCCGGCGCCGGCTCGGGCAATGTAGAACAAACGTGGCACCGTCCGAGGAATCCTCCCCACATTCTTGGCATTCTTGGCATTCATGGCATTCATGGCATTACGCAGTGCACGCTTCAGCCCTGCGCCGCGATCCAGTCGCGGACCGCGTCGAGCACGCCGTTCAGCACGGTGTCGGGCTTCGGTGCGCCGCGGCCGGCGATCTTGAACGAGTGATCGCCGCCGCTCACTTCGTGCAGGGTGGCCCGCTGCAGCCGCGGCAGGAGCGCGCGAATCTCGTCCGCCGTGCCGAACGCGTCGCGGCTGCCCTGCACGAACAGCATCGGCGCCGCCACCGACGGGAGGTGGGCGTCGCGGCGTTGATCCGGCTTTCCCGGCGGATGCAGCGGATAACCCAGGAGCACGACGCCGGCGATGCCGTCGCTGTCCTGCGCGGCGACGTGTGTCGCGATGCGTCCGCCCATCGACTTGCCGCCGATGTACAACGGCAGCCCGCCGAACGTCGCCCGCGCCTCCTCGATGGCTTCGCGCCACCGCCGCTCGAGGGCATCCGTGCGATCCGGCACGTGCTTGCCCGCGGCGATGTAAGCGAAGTCGAACGTGGCGGCGATCACGCCGCGCCCGGCCAGCCCGGACGCCGTTCGTACCATGAAGGGGCTCGCTTGTCCCGCCCCCGCGCCATGTGCCACCACCAGCGCCGCGGCAGGCGAATCCGTAGGGTACACTTTCAAAATCATGCGAAACGCACCTCGCGGGCGGCTGGTTGCCGCCGGGGGGCCATCTTGCGGCGTTGTTCATTCCTCTCGCGGGCCGCGTCTCGGTGCCGCGGGGTTGTCTTGGGCCGTCCTCCTATTGATCCTGACCGTACCGATCAGCGCCTGGTCGCAGCGGCTGCCGACGGGCGTGTCGCCGCTTCACTACGACATCACCGTGGCGCCCGATCTCGCGGCCGCGAAGTTCACCGGCGAGTTGACGATCCGCGTGCGCCTCGACAAGCCGTCGACGTCGATCGTCCTCAACGCGGCGGAGATCACGTTTCAGGACGTGCGCATCCGCGCGGCCGGCGTCGCACAGAAGGCCACCGTCTCCCTGGACGCGGCGCTCGAGCAGGCCACGCTCACGACGCCATCGCCGATTCCGGCAGGCGAGGCTGCGATCGCCGTCAAGTATGAGGGGATCCTCAACGACGACCTCCGCGGCCTCTATCTGAGCAAGGCCAACGACCGCCGCTACGCCGTCACGCAGCTCGAGGCGACCGACGCGCGGCGCATGTTCCCGTCGTTCGACGAGCCGGCGTTCAAGGCAACGTTCGCGCTCACCGCCATCATCGATCAGTCCGACCGGGCCATTTCGAACGGTGCCATCGTGTCGGACACGCCCGGGCCCGCGCCCGGCAAGCACACGATCAAGTTCGATACCACGCCGAAGATGTCGACGTATCTCGTCGCGCTCGTCGTCGGCGATTTCGAGTGCACTGAGAACAGCGCCGACGGCATCCCGATCCGGGTCTGCGCGACGCCGGACAAGAAGCACCTCACCGGGTTCGCGCTCGAAGCGGCAAAGCAGCAGGTCGAATACTACAACCGCTACTACTCAATCAGATACCCGTTCAAGAAGCTCGACGTCGTTGCCGTCCCCGACTTCGCCGCCGGCGCGATGGAGAACACGGCCGCCATCTTCTATCGCGAGACGCTGCTCCTGGCCCACGACAACGCGTCGGTGGCCGTGCGCAAGGATGTCGCCAAAGTCCTGGCGCACGAGATTGCGCACCAATGGTTCGGCGACCTCGTCACCATGCAGTGGTGGGACGACATCTGGCTCAACGAGGGATTCGCGAACTGGATGATGACCAAGCCCGTCAAGGCGTGGCGGCCGGACTGGCACGTCGAGCTCGACGAGGTGCAGGACAACCACCGCGCGATGTCGCTCGATGCCCTCCGCTCGACGCGATCGATCCGGGCCAAGGCGTCGACCACCGCCGAGATCGCCGAGTTGTTCGATCCCATCGCCTACGAAAAGGGGGCGGCGGTGCTCCGCATGGTCGAAGCGTGGGTAGGAGAAGAGCCCTTCCGCGCCGCGGTGAACGCGTACATCGAGCGGTTCCAGTACGCCAATGCGCGGGCGGAGGACTTCTGGACCACGCTGACCAAGGTGACCGGCAGGCCGGTGGACCGCGTGATGAAGACGTTCGTCGATCAGCCAGGGATGCCGCTCATCACCATCGAGCGCAAGACATGCGGGTCCGCGGGCAGCAAGTCGGTCGCGAGCATCGAGGTCGCCCAGCAGCGCTACTTCCGCGATCCGGCCGCCGCCGCCGGACCCGCAGCCCAGCAGCTGTGGGAGGTCCCGGTCTGCGTGCGCACCTCCTCCGGCGCCACGCAGTGCGACATCGTCAACGAGCAGCGGGGCGCGATGGAGGTCCAGGCGTGCCCTGAGTGGGTGATGGGCAATGCCGGCGCACGCGGCTACTACCGCACCGCCGTCCCTCCCGATGTCCTGCGCCGCATGGCCGCCGACGTCGCCGGGCTCTCGCCCGCCGAGCGGATGGCGGTGCTGTCCGACCAGTGGGCCCTCACCCGCGCGTCGAGGCACGATGCCGGCGCGATGATGGATCTCGCGTCGGGTTTCCGCGCGGAGCGCAACGGCGACGTGATCGGCACGCTGACGTCGATCCTCCGGGGCATCGACGAGGACCTGGTTACGGCAGCGACACGCGCGCCGTTCCGCGCCTGGGTCTCGGCGCTGCTGTCTCCAGCGCTCGCGGACCTTGGCATGGCGGCGCGGGCCGGAGACACGGACGAGACCCGGGCGATGCGCGCGACGCTGCTGGAGGCGCTGGGGCGTACGGCGCGCAGCAAGGAGGTGCTCCCCGCGGTGCGTGAGCTCGTCGGAGCGGAGCTGAAGGAGCGCGGTTCGGTAGAACCGACACTTCTCGGCGTCGCCGTGGATCTCGCGGCGATCGAGGGAGACGCGGCACTCTACGATCGATACCTGGCCCACAGCAAGGCGGCGGTCGACCCGGAGGAGCGCTATCGATATCTCTACGGCCTGACGTCCTTTGCGGACCCGGCGCTCGTCCGCCGGACCATGGAGCTGGCGATCTCGCCGGAGGTGCGATCGCAGGACGCGAAGATCGTGATCGCGCAGCTGCTGGCAAACCCAGACACCCGCGAGCTGGCGTGGGATCTCCTGCAGCCGCGCTGGCCCGCTATCCAGAAGAAGACCGGCGAGTTCGTCGGCAACACGGTCATCGTCGGCGCGCTCGGCTCGTTCTGCGACGCCGGCACCGCAGACGAGATCCAGGAGTTCTTCACCGCCAACAAGGTCCCCGACGCCGAGCGCACCCTCCAGCAGTCGATCGAAGGCATCCGCTCCTGCGCCCGCTTCGCCGAGGCCCAGCGTCCGAAACTGGCGGCCTGGCTGGCGGCGCACTGAATCAAGAGCACAAAGGAGTAGGGGAGTAGGGGATTAAGGAATTTCTCTTTCGTTAGCAAAGACCCCCTGCTCCCCTGCTCCCCTCCTCTTTTTCTGCTCTTAGGGGCAAGCTCCCACACCTCCTTTGTTGCCAAGATGAATCAATTAATATAGATTTGTAGATATGAACATGGGCGGCGGCCTCTTCCGGTTGCTAGGGGACGATGCTCGGCTACGCATCCTGCGCCTGCTCGCGGCCGAGCGCCTGAACGTCACAGAGCTGACGGGCATTCTCGGGCTGGCGCAGTCGGGCGTGTCGCGGCACCTCGGCATGCTCAAGGAGGCCGGGCTGGTGGCGGAGCAGCGGGACGGCGGTTTCGCCTACTACCGGCTCTCGCCGGCGCTCCAGACCGGCGGCAATGGCTTCGGCCCGCTCTGGCCGCTGCTCGAGGCACAGTTCCAGCAGACCGCCCGCTCCGCTGAAGGGCGCGCCGACGATGCGCGGCTGGAGGAAGTGCGCCGGGTGCGGAAGGAGAACTTCGAGCAGCATGGCGGTCCCGACGCACGGACGCGCCAGCTCGTGCCGGGGCGCAGCTGGGCGGCCTGGGCGCGCGCGCTCGGCCACCTGTTGCCGCCGCTCCGCGTCGCCGATCTCGGATGCGGCGACGGCTACCTGACGATCGAGGCGAGCCGCTGGGCCTCGCGCGTCATCGCCATCGATCGATCGCAGCGGTTCTTGTCGGCGTTGCAGGCGGCGGCCGACAGCCGAGGGTTGGCGCAGATCACGACCATCGAGGC
>JBOGIX010000249.1:0-4575 GCA_050744685.1 Vicinamibacterales bacterium
GTGGAGACCAGCTTCCTCTTGCGGCCGTCGATCTCGGCATCGAAGAGGACCGGCGTCTGCGCCGAGTCCCAGTCGTGCATGTCGTGCGGCGAGGTCTGAAAGTACCAGGCCATCTTGCCGGTATCCACGTTGATCGCGACGAGCGAGCAGGTGAACAGGTTATCGCCCTCGCCGCGCCCCTGGGTGAAGGCGGGCGTCGGGTTGCCGGTGCCGATGATGTACAACCGCGTTTCCGGATCGAACGCGCCGGGCAGCCACGGCTGGGCACCGCCATGGCTCGCCGCCTGGAGATTGGCCCACGTCTCGAGGCCGGGATCGCCCTCTTTCATCGGCACCGTATAGAACTTCCAGTTGAGCTCGCCGGTCATCGCGTCGTACGACTGGAGGAACCCGGGCGCATCGAGGTCGTTGCCGGTGCCCACGATCACGTGGTTGTCGATGACCATGGCGGCGGTGGTCGAGAAGTATTGCTGATTGAAGTCGGCAATGACCTTGTGCCAGCGCTCCTTGCCCGTCTTCGCCTCGAGCGAGACGAGATAGTTGTCGGGCGTCTCCATGTAGAGGAAGTCGTTCCACATACCGAGGCCGCGATTGGCGATGTGCGTGCCGCCGCGCGTCTTCCAGTAGTAATGCCAGAGCTCGCGCCCGTCGCGGGCGTCGAGCGCGTAGGCGTTGTCGGGCGTGGACACGTAGAGCGTGCCGTCGACCATCAACGGCGTCCCTTTGATGTTGGTTTGCCCGACCGGGAAGCTCCCGTCGCCCTCGCCGCCGATCACCACACGTCCGTTGCCGCCGCCGCGCCCGCCAAACCCGCCGGTGTTGCCGGGACCGTCGGTCACCTTCGCCACCCAGGCGAGCGTGAGCTGCTTCACGTTCGTCTGGTTGATCGATTTCAACGCGCTGTAGCGACGGCCGGAGTAGTCGCCCGAGTAGGTCGGCCACGACTCGGCCAGTGGCTTGTACAACTCCGCGGGCGGCACGCCGCGCCCCTGCGCGACGAGCACCACGGGCACCAGCAGCAGGGGAGCGATCAGCGTGATTTTTCGGAATGTCATGGCGTTCGCACAAATGTACCTGCGATGAGCGGGGGGTGTCCAGCGCAGGTTCAGGGTTCAGAGTTCGCGTTCGGTACTCGGAGTTCGGTACTCGGGGGCTCGGTACTCGGTACTCGGGGCTCGGTTCGGGTTCCGGGTTCGGGTCCCGAGGTGATACGGCTCGGGCTCGGTTTCAGCCACCGGACCATGCACCGAGAACCCTGAAGGCGAACCCTGCACCTTGAACCGACGCCGATACACCGATTGCCCTTATCCCCTTATAATCATTCCCTGCATGGATCCAACCAACGTCGGGAATCCGGACTACTACCACCGTGTCGTGGATTGTCAGTGGGCGTGCCCTGCGCACACCAACGTCCCCGAGTACATCCGCCTGATCGCGCAGGGGCGGTTCACCGACGCCTACATGGTGAACCGGGAATCGAACGTGTTTCCCGGGATCCTCGGCCGCACCTGCGATCGGCCGTGCGAGCCGGCCTGCCGGCGCGGGCGCGTCGACGGCAAGCCGGTCGCGATCTGCCGCCTGAAGCGCGTGGCGGCCGACAATCGCGGCGAGGTCAAGCACCTGCTGCCGCGGCCGCCGGCGGTGAAGAACGGGAAGAAGGTCGCGCTCATCGGCGCCGGCCCCGCCTCGCTGACGGTGGCGAACGATCTGATGCCGCTCGGCTACTCGGTCACGATCTTCGAGAAGCTGCCCCGGCCCGGCGGGCTGATGCGCATCAACATCCCGGCTTTCCGCCTCCCCGAGCAGGTGCTGGACGAAGAGATCGGCTACATCACCGGCATGGGCGTCGACGTGCGCTACAACACGCCGGTCGAGAGCCTCGAGACGCTGCTCGACGGCGGTGAGTTCGATGCCGTCTTCGTCGGCAGCGGCGCGCCCAAGGGCAAAGAGCTCGAGATCCCCGGCCGCCACGACACCGATCAGATCTTCATCGGCATCGAGTGGCTCGAGTCGATTCATTTCGGCCACGTCGAATCGGTGGGCAAGCGCGTCGTGATCATCGGCGTCGGCAACACGGCGATGGACTGCTGCCGGTCGTCGAAGCGGTTGGGTGCCACCGACGTCAAGGTGATCGCGCGCAAGACGCGCAAGTACTTCAAGGCCTCGCCGTGGGAGCTCGAAGATGCCGAGGAGGAGGGCGTCGAGATTCTGGAAAACCTCCAGCCGGTCCGCTTCATCGTCGAGAACGGCGTGCTCACCGGGATGGAGTTCGACCGGTTCCGTTCGGTGGAGACGGAGGCCGGGCTGAAGCAGGAAGTGATCGGCCGCGAAATCCTGCCGTGCGACACGGTGGTGCTCGCGATCGGGCAGGACAATGCCTTCCCGTTCATCGAGCGCAACATCGGGCTGGAGTTCGGCAAGTGGGACATGCCGGTCGTGGACAAGACCACGTTCATGTCGACGCGCCCGGGTGTGTTCTTCGGCGGCGACGCGGCGTTCGGACCGGCGAACATCATCTGGGCGGTGGAGCACGGCCACCAGGCGGCCATCTCCATCCACAACTACTGCCAGGGCATTCCGGTCACCGAGCGGCCGGCGCAGGGCATGTCGCTCGCCAGCACCAAGATGGGGCTGCACCAGTGGGCGTACAGCAACAACTACGACTACGCCCCGCGCCAGAAGATGACCCACGTCGATCTCGGCATCCGCTTCCAGAAGATGACGACGGAAGTGGAGCGGGGATTCACGCCGGAGCAGACGCGGGCGGAAGTGGAGCGGTGTCTCAACTGCGACGTGCAGACGCACTTCACCGACGCGCTCTGCATCGAGTGCGACGCCTGTATCGACATCTGCCCGGTAGACTGCCTGACGATCACCCCGGACGCGCCGGAGCCGGCGCTGCGCGATCGGTTCCTCGCGCCGGCGCTCAACCTCGAGCAGCCGCTCTTCGCCTCCGGCCAGCTGAAGCAGACGGGCCGGATCATGGTCAAGGACGAAAACGTCTGCCTGCACTGCGGCCTCTGCGCCGAACGCTGCCCTACCTACGCCTGGGACATGCGCAGGTTCGCCGTGCAGATCCCGTACGCCGGCGCGACGGTGATTCCGCTGACGGCAGTGTGAGCGGCGGCTCGCGCCGCCGCAGCAGTTTCCAGTTTCCAGTCGCCAGCCCCGACGCGCCATACGCGTCGTGACTGGCTACAGAATGGATGCTGGCAACTGGTAACGGGCAACTCGGAACTGGCAACTGAGCATGGATCGCATCAACAATTTCGCGTTCAAGATCGCCACGGCCAACGGCACGGGATCGGCCTCCGCCAACGGCCTGATCATGCAGGCCATCTTCCGGATGGGCATCCCGGTCACGGGCAAGAACGTCTTCCCGTCGAACATCCAGGGGCTGCCGACCTGGTACGAGATTCGGGTGAGCCGTCAGGGTTACACGGCGCGGACGCCGCACTTCGATCTGATGGTGGCGCTCAACCCGGCGACCTATGTCAAGGACGTGGCGGAAGTGCGATCGGGTGGATGGCTCCTCTACGACTCCACCTGGCCGCTCGATACGCGCCTGGTCCGCCCCGACGTCACCTACCTCGGCGTGCCGCTCGCCGAGATGTGCAACAGCCAGTTCAAGGGCATGCGCGAGCGCATCCTGATGAAGAACATCGCGTATGCCGGCGCGCTGGCGGCGCTGCTCGAGATGGATGGCGACATCATTCGCGCACTGCTCAAGGAGAAGTACGGCAGGAAGCCCGCGCTCGTGGACTCGAACCAGCGCGCGGTGGATCTCGGGTACGAGTATGCCAGGGCGCATTTCCCGTGTCCGCTGCCGATCAAGCTGGCGCCGCTCGACGCCACGCGCGACGCGATTCTCATCGACGGCAACACCGCCGCCGCGCTCGGCTGCCTGTATGCCGGCGCCACGGTGGGCGCCTGGTACCCGATCACGCCGGCGACATCAGTGATGGAGGCCTTCAAGGGATTCTGTCAGAAGTACCGCGTCGAGCCGGAGACCAACCGCAACCGGTTCGCCATCCTGCAGGCGGAAGACGAGATCGCGGCGATCGGCATGGTGATCGGCGCGTCGTGGGCGGGCGCCCGCGCCTTCACGCCGACCGCCGGCCCGGGGATCTCGCTGATGAACGAGTTCATCGGCCTCGCCTATTACGCGGAAGTGCCGGCGGTCATCATCGACGTGCAGCGCACGGGGCCGTCGACCGGCATGCCGACGCGCACCCAGCAGGGCGACCTGATGATGTGCGCCTACGCGTCGCACGGTGACACGCGGCACATCTGCCTGTATCCGGCGGACCCGCGCGAGGCGTTCGAGTTCGCCGCCGCGTCCTTCGATCTCGCCGAACGGTTCCAGACCCCGGTCTTCCTGCTCTCGGATCTCGACATCGGCATGAACGACTGGATGATCCCGAAGCTGACGTGGGACGACGCCTATCGGCCGGATCGCGGCAAGGTGCTGTCGGCTGACGAGCTCGAAAAAGTAAAGGCGTTCTACCGGTATCTTGATGCGGACGGCGACAACATTCCGTATCGCACCTATCCGGGTACTCACCCCAAGGGGGC
>JBOGIX010000250.1:0-6688 GCA_050744685.1 Vicinamibacterales bacterium
CCGTCATCTGTCCGAAGCGGATCATCGACGGCGTCGAGACCGGGAGCTTGCCGAAGCGCCCGTAGCCCTGGGTGACGATGATGCCGTAGGCCGCGCTGTCCTTGATGGTCACGGTGCGGGTCGGTTGCACGGTCAGCTCCTTCGCCGAATACCACTCGGTGCCGTAGCAGACCCACAGCTCCTGGCAGCCGGCGTCGTTCGCCGGGGTGCTGGCCACCGGCTTCGGGAAGCGCTTGTTGTCGGCGCCGAAGTTCGGATTGGTGTTGGCGTCCCAGTCCAGCATGTCGACGATGTAGTCGAGGTCCTGGTGGTGCTCGGGGAGGACGTCCTTGACCAGGAGGTCCCAGGGCACGATGCGGCCGTCGACTTCCGACTCGTACATCGCGAAGACGTCACTGTTCACCTGCGGTTCGTAGGTGACGAGCGATCCGGGGGCGTGGAGGATCCGGGGATCGATCTGCCAGCCGGTACCGGGCTCGAGCCGGTAGGCGCGCGACAGGAACGTGATGCCGTTGTCGCCGCGGTTCCAGTGCTCGAGGCACTTCCGCACGTCCGCCTTCGTCGTGCCGGGCTCCAGGCCCATGAAGGTGTAGGGGAAGTTGTTGAAGGTCTCGTTGTACTGCGGCGGGAAGTAATAGGCCTCGGGCTTGCCCTTGCGGCCGAGCAGCTTCGCCTGCTCGTCGCTCTGGTGCATGTGGTGGGGGATCGCGCCGAGGTTGTCGAAGAACTTGCAGAGCAGGTTCCAGCCCTTCTCGCGCGCCATGACGTCCTGGCCGAGCAGGAGATCGCCGGCCTGATCGACGGCGTCCTTGAGCAGGAAACGCTGCTCCCCGCCGACGCGCACGTAGCTCAGCCCTTCGTCTGCGGGCGTGCCCGGGCCGTTATCGGCGTTGGTCGTCGAGGAAAACCATCGTTCGTTGATGCCGCCCCGATGTCCCCCGAGCGCATAGACATCGTCGGGGTGCAGCCGCAGGCGGCGCCCCGGCACCATGAACGAGCGCGGAACCCAGCTCGGCTCGAGACGCAGGAGCCCGCCGCCGGCATCGAGCGCACGTTGAACTTCTGACCGATTCACCATCGAAGCCCTCATCACGGAGAAGCGATGGACGATACCCTCGTCCGCCGCAGTACATCAAGCGCATTTCGCCGCGCCACTTCGTTTCGCGCATAGAAACGCACGGCGCGCCGCCGCCGCTCATCTAAATGCCTGTCGCACACGTTGTTGACCCGCACGAACCGCGCGATTTGTCGTCCCCGCTCGACGGGAAAGCCGGCCGCAGGCGTTGCGCGTCGCGATACGTTCCTGCAGAGAAGGATCTGCGGCCGCGAGCCTTTGGATCTTCCGCCTGAAGGCGGAAGCCACCCGATCGCTCTCGAGATCTATTCAGGCCTTCTGAACCCGCAAGCCACCCATGCATTCGCCCTGCACGTGTGTCTTCCGCCTTTCAGGCGGAAGATCGACCCGGGCGGACTTCGCGCGACCGGGCATTTGTGGAGGACAACTCGCAGGACTTGAAAAATGCCGCCCCACCCTCAACGATATTACGCGCATGAGTGCTCATCCTGCTTATCGGGGCCGCCTGGCGGCGCAGATCGAGAACCGCGCCGTTCGCGTCACCGTGCTCATCGACGGCGGCCATATCGCGGAAGTGTTCGACAAGGGATCGGGTGTGAATCCGCTGTGGACGCCGCCCTGGGAACCGGTCGAGCCCTCGACGTTCGATCCTGCGCGGCATCGCGGCTACGGCGACGGAATCGATGCCGGATTGCTCGCCGGGATCATGGGGCACAACCTGTGCCTCGACATCTTCGGCGCGCCGTCGGACGAAGAGGCGGCCGCTGGCGTGCCGGTTCACGGGGAGGCGTCGAACATCCGCTACAACGCCGACGCGACGGGCTCCGAGATCATCCTGAGGGCGCACCTTCCACGCGCCCAGCTGACGGTCGAGCGCCGGCTCGAGCTTCACGACCGCGGCCTGCGGATTCGCGAGAGCGTCCGGAACGAGAGCGGCACCGACAAGCCGATCGGCTGGACGCAGCACGTCACGCTCGGGCCTCCCTTTCTTCAGAAGGGACGCACCGAGTTCCGGGCGTCGGCGACGCGGTCGCGCGTGATCGAGAGCACGTTCGGTGCGCACGACTACCTGCGGCCGGCGGCTGATTTCCTGTGGCCCGAGGCGCCGAGGATCGACGGCGGGACCGCCGATCTTCGAGTGTATTGCGACGCCGACGCGTCGAGCGCGTATACCGCCCACCTCATGGATCCCGGCCGCGACACTGCGTTCTTCACGGCCTTCTCCCCCGACGCGCAACTCGCGTTCGGCTATGTGTGGCGGCGCGCGGATTTCCCCTGGCTCGGGATCTGGGAAGAGAACGCGAGCCGGACGCAGCCGCCCTGGAACGGCCGCACGCTGACGCGCGGCATGGAGTTCGGCGTGTCGCCGTTCCCGGAAACACGGCGCCAGATGGTCGAGCGGGGCCGCCTCTTCGAGACGTCGACCTTCCGGTGGATACCGGCGGGATCCCGGCTCAGCGTAGAATATTGGTGTATCTGCAGGGGCGCCCGCGCGGTGCCCGAGACGCTGGATTGGCCGGTGTCGTGACTGCCGTCCGCAGCCGTCTTCGAGGGAGGCCGGTGTCTGCCCCGGAGCAGCCTGCGGAGAGGTGATTCCTGACGCCCGGGTTCGGCCCGGGCCCGTTATCGAGGGCCTACTGATGTATCAGCACCTGTTTGTTTCGCTCGCAATTGCGGCCGCACCGTTCGTGGCCGCGGTACCGCAGACCCCATCGACGCAGAAGCCGGCAACGCCATCCACGCAAAAGCCGACCACGCCTTCGACGCAGAAGCCCGCGTCCAAGGGCGTGCGCACCGTCGAGATCGTCGGCACCGACGATATGAAGTTCAGCCTCTCGACTATCACCGCGAAGCCCGGCGAGCAGCTCCGCGTGCGCCTGGTCTCCAAGGGCACCATGCCGAAGGTGGCGATGGCGCACAATTTCGTGCTGCTGCAGAAGGGCGCAAGCCAGGTGAAGTTCGTGACCGCCGGCGCCACCGCCCGTGCGACCGACTTCATTCCTCCGGACATGAAGGCTCAGGTGATCGCCGCCACCTCGCTCGCCGGCCCGGGCGAGACCGTGGAAGTCACGTTCAAGGTGCCAGCCGCCCCCGGCGAGTACCCGTTCCTCTGCACGTTCCCCGGCCACTTCCAGGCCGGGATGAGGGGGACGCTCACGGTCAAGTAAAGCTGTACGGTTCAGGGTCGAGGGTTCACGGGTTCAGGCCCGTGAACCCCTGATCCCGGTGAACCCTGACCCTGTGAACCCTGCACCCTGAACCGTTAGCGGAGTCTCCTACCTGTCCTTCCTAGCCTCGTTCCTCGTCCTGTTCGTCGAGATCGCTCTCATTCGCTGGATGCCCGCCTACATCCGGCTGCTCGCGTACTTTTCGAATTTCATCCTGCTCGCGGCGTTCCTCGGCATTGGCGTGGGCTGCCTCCTCGCGCCGCTTCGGGCGCGGCTCTTCGCGTGGTTCCCGGTCCTCATGGCCGCGGTCATTGCGGTGGTCTATGCCTTCCGCCTCGAAGTGGCCATTCCTCCGTCGGGCAGCATCTACTTCACCAGCGGCAGCGCCGAGCCGGTCGTCGCCGTCGAAACGACGCTGCTGCTCCCGCTGCTCTTCGTGGCCGTCGCGGCGCTGATGGCCACGGCCGCGCAGCGCATGGCGCGGGAGATGGCCGCGCTTCCGTCGTTGAAGGCATACACGCTCAATGTCGCCGGCAGCCTCGCCGGCGTAGTGGTGTTCGCCCTGATCTCGTGGCTCGAGCTGCCGCCGACGGTCTGGTTCGGCGTTGCGTTCGCGGCCGCCCTCCCGCTTCTCGTCACACCCGAGCCGGCGAAGGACTACACCGTCCCCAACGGCGTGGCGCTCGCGGCGCCGCGGCGGCCCGCGCTCCGCGCGGCGGCGGTCGCGGATGTCGCGCTGCTCGTGGTCGCCATCGTCCTCGTGCACCTGATGGCGCGGGGCGCGCTCTGGTCGCCCTACTACAAGATCACGGTCGGCCAGGTCGGGGAGGACACGGTGGTGGAAGTGAACAACATCTTCCACCAGTCCATGGCCCCCGTGGCGCACAAGGAGTACTTCTACACCTGGCCCTACAAGGTCTTCGGCGACACGTTCGAAAACGTCCTCATTCTCGGCGCAGGCTCGGGGACCGACGTGGCCGCCGCGCTCAGCCATGGCGCGAAGCACGTCGATGCCGTCGAGATCGATCCCACCATCCTGCGCCTCGGCCGTCAGCTGCACCCGGACAAACCGTTCGACGATCCGCGCGTGACGGTCATCAACGACGACGCGCGCCACTTCCTGCGAACGACGACGAAGAAATACGACCTCGTGGTGTTCGCGTTGATCGATTCGCTGACGCTGCAGTCCAGCTTTTCAGGCGTGCGGCTCGAAAGCTACATGTTCACCGAGGAGTCGTTCCGCGCCGTCCGCGATCGGCTCACTCCCGACGGTCTCTTCGTCGTCTACAACTACTTCCGCGAGAAGTGGCTGGTCGATCGGCTCGCCAACATCACCGCCGCTGCGTTCGGCAGCGAACCGCACGTGCACGTGCACGAGGCGCGTGCCTACCTGGGCGTGATCCTCGCCGGCCCGCGGCTGGCGACGATGGAAGAGGATCCGGTGATCCCAGACCGGGTGACGGCATACGGTCAGTCGCATGCGCCGAGTCCGGCGCGGATCCATCAACGCGACACGTCGGTCGAGCCGTCCACCGACGACTGGCCGTTTCTCTACCTGCAGACACGTCACGTGCCGCGGCACTACGTGCTTGCGCTGGCGCTGATTCTCGGCGTCTCCGTGGTCGCGGTGTTGTGGGCGCTTCGCGCGTCCGGATCGGCGAGCGGCCGCTGGTCGTGGGCGTTCTTTTTCCTGGGCGCCGGGTTCATGCTCCTCGAGACGAAGGCCATCATCCAGTTCGCGCTGTTGTGGGGATCGACCTGGGTCGTGGCCTCGCTGGCGATCTCGGCGGTGCTCGGCATGGCGCTGCTCGCCAACCTCGTGGTGTCGCGCGTCGAGATCCGCCGCCACTGGCTGGTCGGCGCCGTGCTCGTCGCGCTGCTCGCCGTGAACGCGCTGGTGCCGGTCGGCCGCGTGACGTTCGAGAGCCGGGCGGCCGAGTCCGTGTTCTATGCCGTGCTGATGTTCAGCCCGATCTTCTGCGCCGGGCTGCTCTTCGGCTCAGCCATCAAGCGGTCGAGATCGCTGGCGCGCGATTACGGCACGAACCTGCTCGGCGCCATGGTGGGCGGCGTGGCCGAGTATCTCTCGCTCGTCACCGGCTTCAGCGCGCTGCTGGCCATCGTTGCGGCCTTCTACATCGGCGCGCTGCTGACGTGGAAGAGGCAGACATTTTTTGGGCCTCGCGGCGCGGCCTGATTGCGGCCAGCGGGCAATCTTGCGGCGCGCGCCTCGCGGCGCGCCTGATTGCGGCCAGCGGGCAATCTTGCGGCGCGCTGTCGTGCACGGCGTGTTCTTGTTCAGATCTGACAAGTCAGCTTGGTTCAGGCCGTCCTTTTTCGCGGCCTGCCAGGTGCCCCCGCGGCGTGATCGCGAGTGAACTGGCTGCCGGGTTCCCGAACGAAAGAGGTAAAATGAACGGTCGGACCGAACGGCGAAGGCCCGGCCTCGTGTCTTCATGAAAGGGCATGCGATGAGTGACGTAACTCGACGGAAATTCGTATCCACGGTAGCAGGCACAGGCGCGGCGCTCACGGTCGTGCCCAGGCACGTCCTCGGTCGCGGCATGCAGGCGCCGAGCGACACGGTGAACATCGCGGTCGTCGGGCTCGGCATGGGCGCGAGCAACACCGAAGCCGTGATGAGCCAGAACATCGTCGCGCTCTGCGACGTGCAGGATTCGTTGATGGCGAACGCCATCCAGCGCTTCGAGAAGCTCGCGGGTGCGACCGCCAACACGGGTCCGCGCGGCGGCGGCACGGCGAGGCGCAGCCAGATCTCCGCGGCGCAGGAGAAAGCGAATGCCCGGCGTCCGGCCAACGTGCGGCGCGAGGGGGCCGCGCGCTTCGTGAAGCAGAACCTCCCCAAGCTGGGCAAGTATCGCGACTACCGCCAGATGCTCGAGAAGCAGAAGGACATCGACGCCGTGATCGTGGCGACACCCGATCACATGCACGCGCCGATCGCGGCAATGGCGATGGATCTCGGCAAGCACGTCTACGTGCAGAAGCCGCTCTGCTGGTCGGTCGAAGAGGCGCGCTACCTCGCGAAGAAGGCGAAGGATCGCAAGATCGTCTCGCAGATGGGCAACCAGGGGCACTCGTTCGACGATGCGCGCACCGGCTACGAGTACGTGGTGAGCGGCGCGATCGGCGAAATCCGTGAGGTCCATGTCTGGACCAACCGCCCGCTCGGCTACTGGCCCCAGGGCGTGCCACGGCCGGTCTCGCCCGATCCGTCCAGCAAGCTCGGATGGCGGGGCCGGGACGTCCAGCAGCGGCTCGCGGCAGCGCTGGCATCGGGCGCCACACCCATGCCGGACGACCTCGACTGGGATCTGTTCCTCGGTTGCGCGCCCAAGGTCGACTACCACCCCATCTATCACCCGTTCAACTGGCGCGGCTGGGTGGATTGGGGCCAGGGCGCGCTCGGCGACATGGGCGCACA
>JBOGIX010000251.1:0-4019 GCA_050744685.1 Vicinamibacterales bacterium
CAGCAGGCATTCGCGATTGGCGTCACAACGCCGTGCGGCTGCGCCAGGCCGACGTGGTGTTCCTCGCGTACTCGTCGGGCACGCAGGCGACCATCGACGGACGGAAGTACAACCCGCTGCTCGCGCCCTACGTCCAGCTGCTGGAAGGGACCGGTCGGCGCGCCGCCGTCTGGGAGATGTGCCACGAGGGGGAGTACAACATCCCGCGGTCGATTGCGTCGGCCTATATCCAGCCGCCGCTGCTCGCGTTTCGCCTCGCGTCGTTATTCACCTACCGCCCGGACGACACTGATGCTCGCCTGGAGCAATTCGATCGCTTCGTCGAACGCGCCCGCAGCGCCAACCTCGCGAACCGGTACACGACCGTGCGTGCGCTCCTCCGGGACGCGTATTTCGTGCGCCGCACCGCCGCGTGGTTCCGTCGCCGGCTCGAGAGCGTGAGGCCGACGCACGGCTTTGTCGCCGATTATGGACTTCGCGAGCTGGCGTTTTGCCTGGCGTGCCGCGAGCTCGGCATCCCGACGGTCGAGATTCAGCACGGTGTCATCAACGAGACGCACCCGGCGTACGCGTCGTGGCAGGGTGTGCCCGAGCGTGGCTACGACACGCGGCCCACGACCTTCTGGTGCTGGGACGCCACCGGTGTTGCCGCCATCGAGGCATGGGCGGCGAAAACGGCGACCGGCGTGCGCGCGGTACTCGGCGGGGATCCCTGGCGCGAACAATGGTTCAAGGACGATGCCCCGCTGGTGCAGACGTTCGATCGCCGGATCGAACAACTGAAGGAGGCGACCGGCGCATCGCTCCACGTGCTGGTGACGCTGGATCCCACGGGTCCCGTCGTGCCGGACGTGCTGCTCGAGGCCATGCGACGGGCGCCGCGGGACTGGTGCTTCTGGGTCCGGCTGCACCCGCTCGGCCAGCGCACGCGTCTGCCGGCTGCGCGGCGCGCGCTCGCAGCGCTGCCTGGCGTCCGGTGCGCGCCGATCGACCTGGCCAGCGAATGGCCGCTGCACGCACTCCTCCGCCACGTCGACGTCCATGTGACCGGCTGCTGGTCGACCGTCGTCATCGAAGCGGAGGACTTCGGCGTCGCCTCCGTGGCATGCGCGGAGCGGGCGCGGGAAGTATTCCCCGATCAGATCGCCAGCGGCACCCTGCGGGTCGCCTTGACCGCCGAGGAGATCGCCGCCGCGCTGGCGGGGCAGATGCGGATCCGACAGCCCCTGCCAACAAGACCCCGGGTAGATCCCGCGCGCGCGATGCGCGACGTGCTGGCCGCTGGCGCCCCTCCGGGTCAGCCGCTCGCGTCACCGCTTGCGGCGACGCGCAGTGCGGCGCATCACCCGTGACGCCGTGTCGTGCCGCAGGCGGCGGACCTGTCCTGTCCGCGCCGGTTCCGTCACACGCTGCGCAATCACCGTGAACTGACGCATGTTCAACTTCGTGATTCTGGTCCTCAACATCCTGCCGCTCATCGGCATGATCATGATGGAGCGAGGCGCGCTCGGGCCGGATATCTATGCACACGGCTACGCGAATGGTGCGTCATTGGCGTATGCCGCGCATCTGCTCGCGCTGATCGGCGGCTACCTTTTGACGTTCGCAGTGCTGCGCCGCACGATTCTGCCGAGCCGTCTGCTTTCCGTCCGATCGGTGCCGCCCGCGCTCTACAGCGTCGACCAGTATCGATGGCTGGCTCCGCGCGCGCTGGCCGTCAACCTGCTGCTGCTGGCGTTCGTGCTCTTTGTGTCGGGGGCGTCGAACGTGGTGTTCGGGTCGATGAACAAGATAGAGTTCCGCCTGAGCGCGAGGTTCGGCTACGTCGCATTCCTCTGTCGGGATTTTCTCAGCCCGATGTTGAGCGCCCTCGTGGCGTACGTGTACTGCCGGTGCCATCATCGCACCAAAGACGCGCTGCTGCTCGGCGCCAACCTCCTGGTGACCGCCGCGGCCGGCGCCATCTGGGGCTTCCGCTCTACCGTCCTCATGATGCTGGTGCCCGCGGCATTGATGCTCGTGCCGCGGATGACGATCGTTCGGGGCACGGCGGCTGTCGGGGGCAGCCTCGCGGTCCTCGTCATGTTCTCCACCTTCTACGAGGGCTACCCGGCGCGCGTGGCGTTCGACGCCATCGTCACGCGCGCGAGCGTAGGCACGGCGAACTCGGCCTGGCTCGTCTGGGATCTGGCGTCGACCGCTCCGGAGTTGATTCCCCCTTATGGACCAACGCTGCAATCTGCGGCCCCTATTCGCATGCGCCGGCTGGTCGGGTTCGATGCCGACGCGCCGCTCGACGTCTCGAACCCGACGGACTACACGACGCTGGCGACGCTGCTCGCCAAGAACTTCTCACAGGGGGTGGACGGGAGCTCGAACGTGACGACCACGGTCTTTGGCGAGGGCCTCGTGGCGCTCGGGGCGAGGTGGTTCGTGCTGATGTCCCTCGCCGCTGGCATCGTGGTCGGGTTGGTGCGCACGATGTTCGAGTTCGGCCAGCAGCACGGGCGTCCGCTGATGGCCATCATCGCGGCGAACTACTTCATGGTCTCCGTATTCAACTGGCTGAATTCCGGCGGCGTGGTAGTGCTGTTCTTCGTGCCGTTCGTGCTCAACTATGTCGTCACCTACTGGGTCGCCCGAATGCTGCTGAGGGGTGCGGGCATTCCCTTGTCCCGCGGGGTCCGGGGCCGTCCGGGACACACGCACGACCTGACGCGCTCCGTGCCGTTCGACGCGCCGATCCCGCAACAGCCCTGATGGATCCGTCATGATTGCGGTCATCGACTACGATGTCGGAAACGTCGGCTCCATCGCCAACATGCTGAAGAAGGCGGGGGCCGAAGCGGAGATCACCGCCGATCCCGAGCGAATCGAGCGTGCCGACAAGGTGGTCCTCGCAGGCGTCGGGTCGTTCGACACGGGCATGCAGAAGCTGCGGCAGCGCGGCATGGTCGACCTCCTCAACCGCAAGGTTCGCGACGGCGGCACGCCCCTGCTCGGCATCTGCCTGGGGATGCAGTTCTTCGGCCGCGGCAGCGAGGAAGGAAGCGAACCCGGCCTCGGCTGGCTGCGCGCCGAGACGGTCCGCTTCAAGCTGCCGCCCGAGTCGCGGCTGAAGATCCCGCACATGGGCTGGAACGCCCTGGATCTGGCGCCGGCGGTCAACGGCAGCCACGGCATCGCCGCCGATGCGCGGTTCTACTTCGTCCATTCCTACCACCTGGTCTGCGAAGACGAGTCGGATGTGTTCGCGCGGACGACCTACGGGTATCCGTTCGTGTCTGCTGTGCGCCGCGGCAACATCTTCGGGGTGCAGTTCCATCCGGAGAAGAGCCACCGCTTCGGCCTGGCGCTGATGGAGCGGTTCGCGTCGTCATGATCCTGCCGCGGGTCATGCCGGTCCTGCTGCTGCGCGGCCGCGGGCTGGTGAAAACCAGCAGGTTCAAGGACCCGGTGTACCTGGGGGATCCGGTGAACGTCATCCGGATATTCAACGACAAGGAAGTCGACGAGCTGACGCTGCTCGACATCGACGCGACGCGCCAGAACCGCGGGCCTAATCTTCCGCTGCTGCGCGAGATCGCCAGCGAGTGCTTCATGCCGCTCGGCTACGGCGGCGGGATCACGACGGTCGATCAGGTCAAGCAGCTGCTCGCCCTCGGCATCGAGAAGGTGGTGATCAACTCGCGCGCCGCCGACGATCCGGCGTTCGTCACCGCGGCCGCCGATCAGGCCGGAAGCCAGAGCGTCGTCGTCTCGATCGACGTGAAGCGCCGGCTGTTCGGCGGGTTGCGCGTGATGACCCGCGCAGGCACCCACGATACCGGCGCCGATCCGGTGGCCTACGCGCTGGCGATGCAGGCGCGCGGCGCCGGCGAGCTCATCGTGAACGCGATCGATCGCGACGGGACGATGCAGGGATACGACGTGGAGTTGGTGCGAAGGGTCGCATCCGCCGTGGACATCCCGGTCGTCGCCTGCGGCGGAGCGTCGGGCATCCAGGATCTCGGCCGTGC
>JBOGIX010000252.1:0-3533 GCA_050744685.1 Vicinamibacterales bacterium
TTTCACGTGCCGGCTTTCACGTGCCGGCTTTCACGTGCCGGCTTCCGGCACCAAGCCTTCGCGTCCCGCATTTTGCTGGAAGCTGGGAGCTGGTAGCTGGGAGCTTCCAGCTCCGGCACGCACGATCCGTTGTGCCGGCTATACCGCTTCTGGCAACCTGATCAAAGACGCGCCGGGCACCTGTGTCAACAGCTTCTTGTCGCGCAGGGCGATCTCGAGGCTCGTGCGCGCCAGCCGGGAGTGCTCGCGGGCGAGCGCCTCGGCGCGGGTGGCTTCGCGGTTCGCGATCGCGTCGACGATCGCGCGATGATGCATCTGCGAGATCGTCACCACCTCGCGCCCTTCCTTCTTCTGCACGTGGCCGAGAATGAACGCGTTCGGCGACGCGAACGGCAGCGCCAGCGCGCGGTCGACTGCGCGGCGGAGCATCGGGCTCTTGGCCAGCCCGAGCAGCTGGTCGTGGAACTGCTCGTTGAGCGAGATGTACTGCGCCAGCGAGTCGGTGCCGGAGGTCCAGCGCTGCAGCAGGCGATCGATGCCTTCGAGGCAGGTGCGCGCCTCGTCGAGCTCCTCGGGACGCTCGAGCCGCTCGGCCGCCAGCCGTGCGGCCGTGCCCTCGAGCATGCCGCGAATCTCGATGCCGTCGTGAATGTCCTGGACCGAGAACTCGGTCGCGACGAACCCGCCCGTCGGGCGTGCCGTGAGCAGCCCTTCCTGCTCGAGCCGATCGAGCACGAGCCGGAGCGGCGTCCGCGAGACCTTCAGCCGCGCGGCAAGCGGAATCTCGCGCAGGCGCTCACCCGGCCGGAATGCGCCGCGGAGCAGCAGCTCGCGCATCTGCAGGAGCGCACGAAGAGTCTGTGATTCGAGGCGCTGGTTGCGCGATTCCAATTTTGTCCTCGCGGGCGGCCTGTTGCAGCCAGGGGGCCATCTTGCGGCGCTGCTTTATTGGTCCTCGCGGGCGGCCTGTTTGCTGCCCGAGGGCCATCTTGCGGCGCTGCTATGCGGCCTGTTGCTGCCACGGGGCCATCCTGCGGCGCTCCTAGACGACCTGTTGCCAGGGGCCATCTTGCGGCGTGGCCCTCTTGCGGCGCTTCCAGGACGTCTGTCCGTCCAGTGCGCGGAAGCCTAACACGTCTCTACTTTGCATGCAATTGTTCCGAGCGTCCATCCGCGCATCTGGCGAATCAGCCGGAATTGCGCGTCCTGAATGCGCCAGGCCAGCCCTTCTGCATGCAGTTTGCCGCCTCCGGCCTTCAATGCACGGCGGAGAGGCGGTATACTCGCGCGCCATGAGCTCAACGCCGACCAGGGCCCGTCATGTCGTCACCGCGTTTGCCATCAGCCTCGCGGTCATTACCTATCTGGATCGGGTTGCGATTGCCGTCGCCGCCACGATCATCAGCACGGATCTCGGCCTGTCGAAGATCCAGATGGGATGGGTGCTGGGGGTTTTCGCATGGGCCTACGCGCTCTTCGAGATCCCCGGCGGCTGGCTCGGCGACCGCGTCGGCTCCCGCCGCGTCCTCATGCGCATCGTCATCTGGTGGTCGCTGTTCACGGCGGCTACGGGCTGGGCCTGGAGCTTCGTCTCGCTGCTGGCGATACGCACGCTGTTCGGGGCCGGCGAGGCGGGCGCTTTCCCGAACTTGACGCGCGTGTTGACCACGTGGCTGCCCGTGAAGGAGCGCGAGCGCGCGCAGGCCAATCTGTGGCTGGCGACGCGCGTGAGCGGCGCCTTCACCCCGGTGATTGTGGCCCTCATGATCGGCGCCATCGGATGGAGGCGAACGTTCGAGGTGTGCGGCGCCATCGGCGTGATCTGGGCATTCTTCTTCTACCGGTGGTATCGCGATCGGCCGTCCGAACATCCCGCGGTGAACGAGGCCGAGCTCGCGATGCTGCCGCCGGCGAAGGACACGGACATCGCCCATGAAGGCGTGCCGTGGCGCATGATCTTCTCGACGCCATCTGTCTGGTTGTTGTCCGTCCAGTACATGTGCCTGGCCTACGGCTGGTGGTTCTACATCAACTGGCTGCCAACCTACCTGCGCGAGTCGCGGGGCACGACCATCACGATGGGCGCGCTGCTCGCCGGGCTGCCGCTCCTGCTGGGCGGTGCCGGCTGCCTGGTGTCGGCCGCCGTCATTCCGCGGCTTGCGCGCAGGTTCTCGAGCGTCGCGCTCGCGCGCCGCATCATCGCGGTGATCGGGTTCGTGGGCGCGTCGATCTGCATCATCATCTTCACCGGGATCCAGGATCCGAGACTGGCGATGGTGGTGCTCGGCTTCGCCGGGTTCTTCAACGACTTCGTGATGCCCGCGGCCTGGGCCGGCACCATGGACGTCGGCGGCCGCTATGCGGGCACCGTGTCGGGCGCGATGAACATGATGGGCAGCGTCGCCGGCGCGTCATCGGTGACCCTGGTGGGCTACCTCCTGACCTGGACGTCCGGCAACTGGACCCTGACGTTCTACATTTCCGCGACCATCTACATGCTCGGCGCACTCTGCTGGCTGTTCCTCGATTCGCACACGCCGGTGGAGCGGCACGCCGCGCAGGCAAGGATCGCGGCGTGAACCCCTGCCGTATTGAAAGGACTTTGTAGTGTCAGTACTCGACTCTTTCAAGCTCGATGGAAAAATCGCCCTCGTAACCGGCGGCGTTCGTGGCCTTGGCCGGACGATGGCGACGGCGCTCGCGGAGGCGGGGGCGGACGTGGCGATCACGGCGCGATCGAAGGATGCGTGCGCCGAGGCGTCCTCGGCCATTGGAGACAGCACCGGGCGCCGCTGTCGCGGGTTCGTCGCCGACGTGACCGTTGCCGCCGATGTCGAGCGCCTCGCGAAAGACGTGGAGGCGGAATTCGGCCGTGTCGACATCCTCATCAACAACGCCGGCAACAACATCCGCGGCTCGATCGAGCAGCTCTCCGAAGCGGACTGGGATTCGGTGATCGACACCAACCTGAAGGGCCCGTTTCTGTGCTCGCGTGCGATCGGGCCCGGCATGGCGAAGCGCGGCTGGGGCCGGATCGTCAACATGGGATCGATCCTGAGCGTGATTGCCATCCCCGGGCGGGCGCCGTATGCGTCGGCCAAGGCCGGGGTGCTCAACCTGACCCGCGTCCTGGCGCTCGAGTGGGCCGGCACGGGCGTGACGGTCAATGCCATCTGCCCCGGGCCGTTCGCGACCGACATGAACAAGCAGCTGCTCGACGACCCGGCGAAGTACCAGGAATTCGTCAAGAACATCCCCATCGGCCGGTGGGGACATCTCGAAGAGATGGCGGGCGTCGCGGTATTCCTCGCCTCCGACGCCTCGTCCTTCATGACGGGCACGGGCTTGTTCGTCGACGGCGGCTGGACGGCGAGGTAAGCGAAGTTGAACCTTCGAAAGTAAGGAACTGGGGAACTCGGGAACTGGGGAACTCGGGTCAACTCCCAACCTCCAACTTCCAACTCCCAAGGCGCGGGGGTCGAACCAGCTGGGTGGAAGGCGGCTCAACCAGCTTCAAGCAGCGACTTTCATCC
>JBOGIX010000253.1:0-2238 GCA_050744685.1 Vicinamibacterales bacterium
CCTGAGATGAAGTAGCGCTCGCGCAGCGGCTTGAGCAGATCGCGCAGGCTCTGGCCTTTTTTCGACATCAGCTCGAGGATCAGGAGCGCTGGGATGAACCCGTTGTCCGCGTAGAAGTTGTCGCGGAAGTAGTAGTGCCCCGTCACCTCTCCGCCGAAGATCCCGTTGGTCTCCCGCATCCGGCGCTTGAAGAAGGCGTGCCCGACGCGGTTCATCAGCGCCTCGCTGCCGTACCTGGCGGCGGTGTCCTTCACCGCGTAGCTGGCGCGCACGTCGTAGACCACCTTGGCCCCGGGGTGCTTGATCAGGAATGCCTCGGCGAGGAGCGCGGTCACGAAGTCGCCCGCCACGAACTCACCCGTGCCGTCGATGAAGAACACGCGGTCGGCGTCGCCATCCCACGCGATGCCGATGTCCGCCTTGTCCTGCTTCACGCGCTCGACGATGTCGCGGCGGTTCTCCTCGATGAGCGGATTGGCTTCGTGATTCGGGAAGGTCCCATCCACCTCGAAGCACAGCTTCGTCGTCTTGCAGGGCAGGTTCTCGAACAGGTGCGGCGCGACCATCCCGGCAATGCCGTTGCCGGCGTCGAGGACGACGTTGAACGGCTTGATGATCGACGTGTCGATGAACGAGAGGACGTGCGTGACATAGTCGGCCAGCACCTCCCGGTGCGAGAGCTTGCCCGGCTGGTCGGCTTCTCGCGGCAGGCGGCCGGTCGTGATCAGGTCGCGGATGTCGCCGATGCCGGCGTCGCCGCTCAGCGGAAACGCCTCCTTCCGCACCATCTTGATGCCGTTGTATTCCTTCGGATTGTGCGAGGCGGTGATCTGCGCCCCGCCGTCGTGACCGTCGCGCGCCACGGCGAAGTACAGCATGTCGGTCCCCATCATGCCGTAGTCGACGACGTCGGCGCCCTGGGCGCGTGCCCCCTCGATGAAGGCCGCGGCCACCGACGGCGACGAGAGCCGCATGTCGCGGGAGACCGCGATACGCCTCGCCTGCAGGTAGGTGATGAACCCGCGGCCGATGAGCCGCGCGGCTTCCTCGTTCACCTCGGAGGGATACAAGCCGCGAACGTCGTATGCCTTGAAGATTGAAGGATTGATGCTCATAGCCTGCTGTAGTCGGTAATGACCGTCTTGTCGCCGAGCACCGCGCCACGCTCGATGACGGCGTTGCGGCCGATGTGGCTGTTACGTCCGAGGATCGCTCCGGAGATGTGCGCTTCGCGTCCGACCCAGCCGTTGGGCCAGATGATCGAGCTCTCGACGGACGCTGATTCTTCCACGTGCGTCTGCCGCCCGACCACTGAATAGGGCAGGACTCGCGCGCCGGCCTTGACGACCGCGCCCTCGTCCACGAAGCACGGCCCGTGCACCTCCGCCCCGTCTTCGACGCGCGCGCCGGGCGCGACGAACGCGGTCGAGGGGCTGCCGGCAAACGGCGGCGCGGAGTACCGTCCGTCCATGATGTCGCGATGCACCTGCAGGTACTTTGCCGGAGTCCCGATGTCGATCCAGTACCCATCGTACACATACGCGACGAACGTCTCGCCGCGCTCGATGAGCGAGGGAAAGAAGCTCCGTTCGATCGACCACGCCGTGTCCTTCGGGATGCGCTCGAACGTGTCCGGCTCGAGCACGTAGATGCCGGCGTTGATCGTGTTGCACGTGATCTCGTCCTCGCCCGGCTTCTCCAGGAAGCGCCGGACGTTGCCGTCGGCGTCGGTCTCGACCAGGCCATACGCGCGCGGATTCTCCACCGGCGCCAGGACGATGGTGGCCTTGGCGCGCCGCTCGCGGTGGAGCCGGAGCACCGCGCCGAGATCGACCTCGGTCAGCACGTCGCCGTTGAAGACCACGACCGACTCGGTCAGCTGATCGCCGGCGTATCGGACGGCGCCGCCGGTCCCGAGCGGTATCGGCTCGACGACGTAGCGCAGGCGCATCCCCAGACCTTCGCCTTCGCCGAAGATCTCCTCGATGCGGCGGGGCTGGTAGTTCAGGCTGAGGATCGCTTCGTCGATCTCCGGAACCTGGCGCAGCAGATCGATCTGGTAATAGAGAAACGGACGGTTGAATATCGGGACGATGGGCTTGGGCGTATGCACCGTGAGCGGCCTCAGCCGCGTGCCCTTGCCCCCCGCAAGGAGAATGGCTTTCATAGCAACTTGCCATGATACATCGCACACGGCCGCCGTTAACCGCCCCCGGCTCGCAAGTGAGACAATAGGGA
>JBOGIX010000254.1:0-4490 GCA_050744685.1 Vicinamibacterales bacterium
GTTTCGGATCATCTGCTCGACCGCCTGCGCGTCCTGGAACTGCGGTCCCGTCAGCGACATGCGCATCGTCAGCACGTTGGTCGGATCGAAGCCGGGATCGACGCCGCCGAGCGCCACGGCGGTGCGAATCAGCAGGGCCGACCCGATCAGCAGGACGAGCGCGAGCGCAACCTCGACGACGACGAGAATCGAACGTGCCTTGTTCTGGCGGAAGCCCGTGCCCGAGCGCCCGCTGCTTTCCTTGAGTGTCGTCGTCAGGTCCGTGCGTGAGCTCTGGAGCGCAGGAATCAGGCCGAACAGGACCCCCGTGCCGAGCGAAATCACGAAGGCGAAGGTCAGGACGCGCCAGTCGACGCCAACGCTGCCGCCGAACTCTCCGACGCGGGGAAGGCCCGCGGTGTTGACCATCAGCAGCGCGCGAATCCCGACGAGGCCGAAGACGACGCCCAGGATGCCGCCCGTGACCGAGAGCAGGACGCTTTCAGTGAGCAGCTGCCGGATGATGCGCGCCCGCGATCCGCCAACCGCAGCGCGGATCGCAATCTCGCGGCGCCGCCCGGTCGCGCGCACGAGCAGCAGGTTCGCCACGTTGGCGCAGGCGATCAGGAGTACGAAGCTGACCGCACCGCCGAGCACGAGCAGCGAGGACCGCGCGTTCCGAACGAGCACCTCGCGAATCGGCTGGACGGTGAACGAATTGTTCGGGCCGATGGCGTTCGGATATTTCGCGCGGTAGTCGTTCGCCGATGCCTGCAGCCTGGCCTGTGCCTGTTCGAGTGTGACTCCGGGCTTGAGGCGCCCGGCGGCCTGGAAATAATGCCCCTGATCGTTGGTGTTGGTGGGCAGCTGGAAGGGCATCCAGACGTGCGGTGTCGGCCCGAAATCGTCGAAGCTGAAGTCCCCCAGGACGCCGATGATCGTGTAGGGCTCGCCGCCGAGCGAGATCGAGCGGCCGATGACGTCCTCGGCCGCGTTGAAGCGCGATTCCCAGAAGTTCTGGTTGATGACCACGACGTGCTGGCCGTCGGGCACGTCTTCCTCGGCGGTGAAGGAGCGGCCGCGGACGAGCGGAGCGCCGAACAGCCGGAAGAAGTCGGCCGACACCTGCCCCATTCGCAGCTGTTCGGGGAACGTACCTCCCGTGTAGTTCACGATGCCGGTCCGATACGCGGCAACGTCCTGGACGACCGCGGTCTGCTCCCGATAGTGCTGGAGCTTCGCCGGCGACGCCGCCGGACCGGATCCCTGCGGCGACGTGTTCATGAACACGACGAGCCGATCGGGGTCGGCGAACGAGACAGGCTTCAGCAGGACCGCGTTGACCACCGAGAAGATCGCCGTATTGGCGCCAATGCCGAGCGTCAGCGCCGCCACCGCCGCCAGGGTGAAGGCCGGGCTCTGCGCGAACATCCGCACCGAGTGCTTGAGATCCTTGATAAATGCTTCGAGCATGGGGAATTAGACGCAGGTCGCAGGCATTTCGTTTGGCGGTTTTCGCGCCAGCGAATCAGTGTCGTCTTGGCGCTTGGTAGCCGGAAGCTGCTGGAAGCTGGAAGCTGGAAGCTGAGTTAGAGATAGTGGAAGACGAACAGCCACGGCGTGATCGCCGCGAGCATGTAGAAGCCGGTCAGCACGCCGAGGACCAGGTAGAGGCCGCGGGCGTAGAGCAGCAGCCCGCAGGCGGCTGCAATCATCTTCGCGCCGAACAGCGCCGGACCCGCCCCCGCCACGTGCATGGCCGTGGCGAGCAGCAGGTTGCCTTCCTCGACGACGCCCAATACCGCGACAGCCGCGTACGTCAACAGCCCATCGCAAATCTGTGTGATCAGAAAGACGAGCAGGACCAGCCGCGGCGACGGGCGCATCTCGAGGTCCAGTTGCCAGAGCTGTGCCCGGAAAAGGTGCCGGATTCTGGTGTGCGGGCGCCGAGAGGCCATCTGAGGAGTGGACCTTTGTCTGCCTGGAGGGCGACGCCTGCCGGGCATCCCCCTCGCGTTCAAGGGCAGATGCTAACATTCTCAACTCCCAACGCCCAACTCCCAACTTCCAGGGCGCAGTCGTTCGAGAGCGCTGGGTGGAATGCGTGCGAACCAGCCGTTCGCAGCGACTTTTACTCCGCTCATGCGACCCACGCGTTTTGCGAGTTGGGAGTTGGAAGTTGGGAGGTACGTAGCGGGTCTGTTCGTACCCGAGCTGACAGCGGCGCGCTGCGCGGCACGAAGCCGCGACGGCACGACGCGACGACGGAGATGTGCATCTGACTGAGGGCAACAGGACACGCGCCACCGGCTGGCCCTTCGGGCTGCGCGACGACACGACGATACGACGACGCGACGGCAGGAGAGCTGGGGCCCATCGCCAGATCCCGCGGGTGGCGCCGCCGCGCTTCGCGCGGGGGGACAGCGCGAACGTCCGTGATCACAAGCCGCGTGAACGGAAGCGATCGGCGTGTGATCACGGCCGTTCGCGCTGTCCCCCCGCGCGACGCGCGGCGGCGCCACCCGCGGGACCTGGCGATGGGCCCCAGCTCTCCTGCGTCGCGTCGTCGTATCGTCGTGTCGTCGCGCAGCCCGAAGGGCCAGCCGGTGGCGCGTGTCCTCTTGCCCTCAGTCAGATGCACATCTCCTTCGTCGCTTCGTGCTTTCGCAGCTTCGTGCCGCGCAGCGCGCCGCCGTCAGCTCGAGTACGAACCGACCCGCTAACCACGTACCTTCCAAGTTCCAACTCCCAACTTCCAGGGCGCGGAGCTCGGGAGAGCTGGGTGAAAACCGCAACAAACAGCTGGGTCCCGGACCCCCACCCAGATGGTGCGAGCCAGGCGCGTTGGAAGTTGGGAGTCGGGCGTTGGAAGTTGAGATGGTCTGCTAAAATTTCAAGCGTTCCCATCGAAGGAGACTGTGCCGTGCGAATCCTGCGTATCGGACTCTGGCTCGGGCTGCTCGCGATCGTCCTGGCGGCGTTGCTGCCGGTCCCGACTGTTGCGCAGGACAGGCTCAAGTCGATGCCGGGCTACGCACAGTTCGAAAAGATGCAGCCGCTCCTCTCGAGCGCGCTGCGGACAGGCACCATCTCGGTCACGTGGCACGCCGACGGCCGGACGTTCGAGTACGCCTGGCGGGGGAGGCAGTATCGCTACGACGTCGGCTCGCGTGAAGCGAGCGACATCGGTCGGGCGATCGAGCCGCTGGGACGCGGCGGGCGTGGTGATCGCGGCGCGCCCGGCGCGCCGGAGCGCGGACGGCAGTTCACCTATGCGGACTCGCCGGACGAACGATTCCGCGCGCAATACCGCGACAGCGACCGGAACCTCATCCTGATCGATCGCCAGACCAAAGCCGAGACGCCGATCACTACCGATGGCAGCCGCGAGAAGCGCATCAAGTACGGCACCGCCAGCTGGGTCTACGGCGAGGAGCTGGATCAGAGCACGGCGATGTGGTGGTCGCCCGACAGCCGCAGGCTCGCCTTCTATCGCTTCGATGAAACGGCCGTGCCCGACTACTACCTGCAGCTCGATCAGACGAAGCTGCAGAGTGTGATGGACGTGGAGGCCTACCCGAAGGCGGGCGCCCCCAACCCGGTCGTCGACCTGCTGATTTTCGACGTCCAGACGCGCAAGACATCGAAGGTGGACGTGCGCGACGGCAAACCCTTCGACAATGCGGTGCCTGGTTATTACGCGTATAGCGTGGCCTGGACGCCCGACGGACGCGAGCTGCTCTTCAACCGCACCAACCGCCGACAGAACGTGCTCGAGCTCGCCGCAGCCGATCCCGAGACAGGCGAGGTGCGCGTGGTGATCCGCGAGGAGTGGCCCGACAGCTGGGTAGAGAACACGCCGACGATGGTGTTCCTCGAGGACGGCCGCCGCTTCATCTGGCAGTCCGAGCGGAACGGCTGGAAGAATTTCTATCTCTACGATCTCAGCGGCAAGCTGATCACCCCGCTCACGACGCATTCGACCTTCGAGACCGCCGCATTGGTGAAGGTGGACGAAGCAGCGGGCGTGATGTTCTATACCGCCCGCGACGGCGACAACCACCTCAAGCTCCAGCTCCATCGTGTGGGACTCGACGGCCGCAACGACGTGCGGCTCACGGAGCCGAAGTTCCATCACACGATCGGCAGCTGCATGCCGCAGCCGCGCGGCGCCATCGCGGTCCGCCGGGCTTATTGCGCCATCTCGCCGACCAACGCGTACTTCGTCGACGTCTACCAGACACACGACATCCCGCCGGCCACCCGCATCGTCGACGCGAGCAGCGGGGCCGTGGTCTCCGAAATCGTGTCCAGCGATACGACCAGGTACGACGAGCTCGGGCTTCGCAAGGCGGAATTGTTCACGTTCCTGTCCGCCGACGGCCGGACCACGCTGCACGGGCTGATTCAGTTCCCCTCGCGCTTCGACCCCGCCAGGCAATATCCCGTGCTGGTGCCGGTGTACGGCGGCCCCGGGTCTGCGAGCAACACCGCGCGCGAGACGTTCGTTG
>JBOGIX010000255.1:0-5874 GCA_050744685.1 Vicinamibacterales bacterium
CGCTCAATCAGATCCTCACCGAGATGGACGGGTTCGTGGCCGGGACGAACGTGATCGTCCTCGCCGCCACGAACCGCCCGGAGATCCTCGACCCCGCGCTGCTGCGGCCGGGGCGCTTCGACCGCCAGATCATGGTCCACCCTCCGGATCACCGGGGGCGCGCGGCGATTCTCAAGGTCCACACACGTCAGGTTCCGCTCGCGAAGGACGTGGACCTCGATCAGCTCGCGGCGTCGACACCCGGCATGACCGGCGCCGACCTCGCGAACCTCGTCAACGAGGCGGCACTGCTGGCGGCGCGGCGGCGTCAGGACGCGGTCTTCCAGCGCGACCTGACCGACGCGCTCGAGAAAGTGCAGCTCGGCACGGCGCGCAACGTCGTGATTCCGGAAGAAGAACGGCGGCGCACGGCGTACCACGAGGCGGGGCACGCGCTCCTCGGCATGCTGCAGCCGGGCGCCGATCCGGTACGCAAGGTCTCGATCATCCCGCGAGGCCGTGCGCTCGGCGTCACGCTGGCCACGCCCGAGTCCGATCGCTACGGCTACGACGCGCGCTACCTGCGCGGCCGCATCATCGGCGCGCTCGGCGGCATGGCCGCCGAACAGGAAGTCTTCGCCGTCGTCACCACCGGTGCGGAGAGCGATCTCGAGACGGTGACCCGCATCGCGCGCTCGATGGTCGGCCGCTGGGGGATGTCGGAGCGCATCGGCACGCTGTCCGTGCTGCCGGCGGACGGCGATCCGCGTATGGCGGGGATCTCGGACGGGCTGCTCGACGCCGTGGACGAAGAGGTGCGCCGGATCACCGACGAGTGCTACGCAGAGGCACGGCGGCTGCTGCGCGAGAACCGCGGCAAGCTCGACGCGATCGTGGCGCAGCTGCTCGACCGCGAAAGCCTGAACGAGCCGGAGATTTACGCTGCCGCCGGCATCGAACGTCCCGCAGCCGTGCCGGCGTCGATGCCCATCCCGTCGTAGCGGCCCTGGCCAGATCCGGTTCGGTGCCGCTGCGCCGCCCCGGCTGGTTCGCATGATGGCATTGGGCGGATACATCATTCGAGAGGTGCACGCCGGTCGAAGGGGTCGCGCGCCTGATGAGCCGCCTCGACGACCATCAGGTCGGCGACACCGTCCGGCTCACCGTGCTGACGACTTCCAGGAGTCGATTTCGTGCCGGCGCAACTGATCCGTATGATGCCGGCACACTTCCTGCTCCCCAGCTCGTGAAAGCGGAGGACAGAGATGATGCAGAAGAGCAGGTTCCTTGCGACAGCGTTCGCGATCGTGTCGGTGCTCGGGACGAGCTCGTCGATGATGGCCCAGACGTCGGGCCAGAAGGAGTCGTTCACGGCCGTCGCCGTGGCCAACAACAACCTGGCGAGCGGCGTGGGCACGGTCCTCATCGACGTCACGCGCTGGTCGACGGAAGCCGAGCAGAAGGCGCTCGCGGCAGCGCTCAACAAGGGGCCGGAGGTGCTCCTCGACGCGCTGCAGGACAGCAGGCCGACAGGCACCATCAGGACGCCGGACTCGATCGCCTACGATCTCCGTTTCGCCCACGAATCTCCGGGCGAAGACGGCGGCCGCCGGATCGTCCTCGCCACCGATCGACCTATCGGCTTCTGGGAAGCGCGGGCGCGGCCGCGGACGATCGACTACCCGTTCACCGTCATCCAGATGCAGATCGGGCCCGACGGAAAAGGGAAGGGCACCTTGTCGTACGCGACCAAGATCGTGGCGCGCGGCAACGTCATCGAGCTGGAGAACTTCGCCACGTCCCCGGTGATGCTGACCGAGATCAAGTCCGAGAAGCGCTCGAAGTAGCGCACGGTTCGCAGCCCCCTCCTCACGCCCGCATCGTCACGCTGACATTCGCCTGATAGAGTCACCCTGACGAGGACGCGCCGCGCCCGCCCAAACGCACGTCGTTGGCGGGCGTCGAGGCCACCGAAGCTGCCGATGGATCCTGGACTGATTGCCGGTTCGGTCTCGTGGACCGTGGTGTTGACCGTGCTGGTCAGCGCCTACGCGCTCAGCGTTGCCGTCTTCCTCCTCCTCGAGAACCGCAGCCCGCAGTCGACCTTCGCGTGGCTGTTCCTGCTGCTGTTGTTTCCGCTCGGCGGGCTGGTGATCTACTCCATTTTCGGCCGCGGGCGCCACGCGTTCAGCCGCGGGCGGAACATGGCGAAGCTGCTCGAGGGCACGACGCTCGCCGAGCGCGCCGCCAAGGTCATCGCCGCGCAACCGTCGAAGCTGGCGGCACTGGCGGCGTCGCAAGGGCCGTACTCCCGGCTGGCGGACATGTTGTGGACCGTCGCCGAGTCGCCGCTGACGCTCGGCAATCGCCTCGAGGTCCTCCAGGACGCCGTGGAGAAGTATCCGCGGCTCCTCGGCGACATCCGCGCGGCCACCGACTCGGTCCACCTGCTCTACTACGAGTGGGCCTCGGACCCGTTCACCGAGGAGGTCGCCGCGCTCCTCGCGGAGAAGGTCCGGCAGGGGGTCGAGGTCCGCATCATCTACGATCCGGTCGGCAGCCTGACGATGCTGAGCCGCCGCTACGTGCGGCGGCTGCGGCGCGACGGCATCCGCATGATCCCGTTCTCGTCCTCGTTCCAGCTGCACACCCTGAGCTATCGAAGCCACCGGAAGATCGCCGTCATCGACGGCCGCATCGGCTATTCCGGCGGGCTCAACATGACCGAGAAGCACCTCACCGGGCCGCCGGGCTTCACGGGCTGGCGCGACACGCACGCGCGGGTGACGGGCGAGGCCGTCTCGATCCTGCAGTCCGTGTTTGCGACGATGTGGCAGAACACGACGGGGGAGAACCTGTTCCGGGAAGCGTACTTTCCGGAGCACGAGCAGGCGGACGGCGGCGTGCCGATTCAGGTCGTGAGCGCCGGGCCCGACTCGCGATGGGAGGCGATCCGGCAATCGTACCTCGCGATGATTGCGCTGGCCCGCCGGCATGTCTACCTGCAGTCGCCGTTCCTCATCCTGGATACCAGCGTGGCGGAGGCCATGAAGACGGCCGCGCTGTCAGGGGTGGACGTCCGCGTGATGATCGCGCCGCGGGGCGCGGAGTTCTCGCCGGCCTACCGCGCCGGTGTGACCTACGCGGCCGACATGGCGCGCGCCGGTGTCAAGGTCCTGCTCTACGAAGGGGCCTACTTCCACGCCAAGACGATCTGCGTGGATTCGACGGTCTGCTCGATCGGATCGGCGAACATCGACATCCGTAGCTTCTCGATCAACTACGAGACGAACCTCATCGTCCACGACCCGGCGCTGACGCGTGAGCTGGAGGCGGATTTCAAGGCCGACGCGGGCCGCTGCACGCGGCTCTCGGCCGCGGAGTACGGCGCACGCAAGGCGACGACGCGGTTGATCGACTCAACGCTGCGTCTCTGTTCTCCTTTGCTTTGAGTTTCGTGGACACCGGGCGGCGCACGTCGCATGATCACGAAATCATGAAATATGACTTTCTCGTCGAAACGTATGCGACGGAGCGGGTGAAGGTCCTGAGCGTCTGGAGCGAGTTCAGGGACGAGGACCTGTCTGGCCGGCCGCACGCCAGCGATCGCCGCGGGCGCAGCGTCCGCGAACAAATGGTGCACCAGTGCGCGAGCGAGGACATCTGGTTCCGTACCATGCTGGGGATCGACGTCGGCGCTCCGCCGCTTCCGCAGCAGGAGACCCGGCTCGAGTTCATCAAGCGCTACGCGGAAGACAGTGCCCGGCGGCTCGAGGCCCTGCAGCAGACGCAGGATGCATGGTGGGAAGAGCCGACGACGTTCTTCGACGTTGAACGCTCGCGCGCATGGGTGATGACCCGCCGGCTCACGCACACCTCGCATCACCGCGGGCAGCAGATGGCCATGCTGCGAATGCTCGCGCGCGACCTGCACAGCAACTACGGGCCAACCGCGGACACGGGCGGCCTGATGCAGCACCGTGCGCCCACGATCTATGCGTATGCGAGCCTAGCGGCGTTGATCGATGGCGAAGAACGCGGCGGCGCGAAGTCGGCGCTGCCAGGCGCGGGCGGGGCCGCACTGACTGAACGGCCGGACTGAGGTGCCATTTCAGTTGCCAGTTGCCAGTCACCAGTTTCCAGAACCTTGACTGGTGACCAGTGATGACTACTGGTAACTGGAAACTGGTAACTGGAGACTGGAAAGGTGAAACACCGCTACCGGTTCAGTCGTGCCGGCGGCACGAGGTTCGGATTCGGGGGCACTTCTCGCAGCGCCGCGATCAAGGCATCGAGGTCTGCATCGGTGAGGTTCTTCGTGACGCTCCACGGCATCACCCACAGATCGCGTCCCGCGCGGTTCTTGCCCTCGCGAAACACCCGCTCGAGGTCGTCGTTGCTGTAGGCGCCGATGCCGGCTGACGGATGCGAGGTGATGTTCGCGGAGAAGACCTCACCCCAGGGGCCTTTGAACGGCATGCCGCCGGCGAGCGCCTTGTCTTCGAGGCGTCCGCCGCGGCCGTCCATCGGCGTGTGGCAATCGGCGCAGAGCATCAACTTCAGCATCGCGCGTCCGCGCTCGACGCCGGCCGGCGGCAGGCCTGCGGGCGGGCCGTCGAGCGGCTTCGGCGCCGTCCGAATCATCATGCCGACGGGAAAATCGAGCTTCGTTCGACCCGGGTCGTGTTTGATCGGCTTCTGCGTACGCAGGTACGCCACGATCGCCAGCGCATCCTCGTCGGAGAGGTTCCGGTACTCCATGTAGTTCATGAACGGAAACAGCGGGGTGCCGTCCCTGCTCACGCCCTCACGAATCGCGCGCACGATCTCGCCGTCGGTCCAGTTGCCCAGCCCGGTTTCCGGATCGGGCGTGAGGTTCGGCGCGACGATCGTGCCCGGGAAACCCGCGTCGGCGGGCCAGGCGCGGCCGGCGAACTTCATGCCCTCCTGGGGAAACTCGCCGGGCCGCGACAGGTCCAGAGGCGAGTGGCACGCCGGGCATCCGGTCATCGCTTCGGCCAGGTATCGGCCGCGCTCGATGGCCTCGGGCGTCATCGGCGCTTTCATCTCCGGCGCGGGGCGCATCTTCGGGTACGCGACATAGAAGTACGCGGGCACACCGGCCAGTACGGCGACAATGATGACGACGACAGCGATCAGGGTTTTCTTCAGCATGATGTGAAAACGGCGGAGCCGTGCTGCTCAAGGCTTTCGAAGGGTGCGCACGTGACGGCCGAGCGCGGCGATTTGCTCTGGCGTCAGCACGTCGTTGAACGGCGGCATCGCCCCGCGTCCGTCGCGGATCGCGGCTGCGATCTCGCCGTCGCTGCGACTGCGCTGCCATTCGGGATCGCGCAGATCGATTGGCCTCGGCCCGTTCGTGGCCATGGTCAGGCCGCCGCTGCCCCCGTCGGCATGGCATTTCGCACAGGCCTGGGCGAAAAGCTGCGGCGCGTCGATGGCCCGGGCATCCTGCGCGGCCGGCGCGGCTTGTACACAGCCGGACACCAGCGCTGCCGCAAGCAGCAGCCCGGCCGAACACGCACGTGTGCTGAGCCTGCGAGTCAGCGCAGCCTCTGCGGTGGCTTCATTCAAGGATGCAGCAGGGTAGCACACGAATGGTTATACGGGTCGCCTGGAACCTCGGTTCCTCCGACCCACCGCCGCCACCCGTGCAAAAAACGGCCACAAAATCGCGGTGCAACGCTGGTTCCGCCATCTACGGATGGTTGATCCCGCTGCTGGCCTGCTGCTGTTCATTACCTCGGAGCGGCACCCGCTGGGCCTGCTGCTGGCCCTGTGTTATTTCTGGTGAGCGCGCCTCGCCATTGCCCCACCACCTCCAGACGAATCCGCATCACAGGAGCAGGCATCAGCATGAACCGGCGACCGGAT